>CBINPH010000020.1:0-16961 GCA_966252445.1 uncultured Chitinophagaceae bacterium
TGTACCTTACCCTCCAACCCACGGGACGCCTAACCTCTATCTTGCGGCCTCCTACCGCAAGGTTCATTGGCCAGCCGTTTTTCCAATTTTCACCCTGATGGATCCGCCCTGGTGCGCAGGATCGCTGAGGTACAGTTGCCGGCCCACCCACATCACCAGGCAGGGCCGATCCACAGCGAGGCGGCCCCGTCCGGGCAGCGCCACGTGCCCGGGGGTGAAGAAAGCCGCCATACCGGTCTCGCCGGCAAAACAGACCGCCTGGCAATGGCTGTCGTTGCGCAACAAGGTCCAGGGCGGATCTCCGGCGAGCTGCGCTGCGGCGGCAGCGCTGGGGACAAAAGCCAGGGCATAGCCGGCGCTGCTGTCGCCACCGTGCAGCAGCAAAGGCTTGAACACCTTGTCGCTCAGAGTCCTGTCCGGCAGGGACGCATTGATCGACCTCCAGCTTCCCGACGCCAGCCCGAAAACCAGGCGCACGGGCCTTGTCTTCAGCGGGATATAAGCCACATCGGCATGATAGAGCCATTGCAGGCCGTTCAGGGTATGGAGGCCCGGCTCCAGCCTGCGGGGCCCGCCCGGCAAGCCGGCGCTCACGGTGCCGCGCCAGCGGCATTGATCCATGGCTGTATATGCGCCCTGCGGAAAAGCTTCACCCTCCGGGGCAGCGATCAGGCAGAGGACGGTATTCCCATGGTATATCCAGACCTTGTGCGCCCGCAGTTCCCGGCTTGAGTCTGCGCTCCGCAGGACGTAATCCATCGCGCTCATCCCCTGCTGCCCATTGCCCACACTGCCCACGAAATCCCGGCGGAGCATCTGGCGGGCACCGGCAAAGGCCGTCAGGCCCGGAAGCGCAGCCCAGTCCCAAACCGGCATCAGGTTGAAATATTCGTTTCCATCGCGTATCAGGTAACCGTCCCCGCAGTTCATGAGCTGGCCCTTGAGGTTTTCGCTGTTGATGGACTCGGCGGGCAGGGTCCGGGAGGACATCATCTTGAGCAAAAAACTGAAGTGCCGGGTATGGTAGGCCGCGAAGTCCGAATAGGGAAAATAGTGGAATCCCTGCAGCGGGGTCCCCACGCCATCCTGCCAGCGGGCCATCGCCGAGAAGGCCTGCTCCTGGCGGGGCTGCAGCGCCGCCAGAAAAGGCAGGAAGCCGCGAAGGTCGGCGCTGCGCAGGGCATTCATCCGGCTGGCGGAACGATCCATGGTTCCCGGCACCGTGTTGATCCCGCGGGCCATCCATCGCCAGCCATCCAGCACCAGCCGGGTCAGGAGGCTCACCCGGGCGCTGTCCAGCGCCCAGGGCGTGTCCCTGCATTCCCAGGCCAGGCGGACGTTCTCATGGAGGAAGGCGGCTCCATACTGGTACATCTGCAGGCGCGCGCCATGTTGATGAAAGCTGAAGTCGGGCTGTATCCCGTCTGCTCGGGTGATCTTGATTTCCGAAGCAATGGTGTCTATGCATATCCGCATGAGGGCCGTATCCTGGGTCAGCGCACCATAATGAAAGCCCAGGTCGGCGCTCCACACCAGGTTGGCGCCGGTACCCGCCAGCCGGTACTGCCCCAGAACAGCGAGGGCACCGGCCCTGTCCTCCGCCGAAAGGCTGTCGCCCATGAGGATAAGGATGTCCCTCATTTCGCGGGGCACCCCGATCTCGTTGTGCCACCAGTTGGGGTTTTGGTACCGGTGATCGAGCCAGTGCCGCAGCGCCAGCTGCAGGGCGCTGCGCACGCGGGCCTGGTGATGCCATGGAGAAGCCGGGGCCGCCCAAGCCAGCGCCAGCTGGTGGATGCGCCGGAGATGGTCCAGGAGCAGCCAGTTGGCCCGTTGCCGGTTGTGGTAATCGATGTCTGGCCATTGTCCGGAGGGCTCCAGGCTTTCCATCAGGGCCCGCGGGTCCGTGGGCTGCTCCCTCTGGAAGAGAAAAGCGCGGTAACGGTTCAGGACCGTGTCTGTCTGGGCGTGCAGGGCAGAGATCGCCGCAAGCCAGCACAGGACAAGTACAATCAGTTTTTTCATCGCGGGGACAAAATAAGACCTGCGCGGCAAAAGCAAAAGGCCAAGGGGACAAACGGCTGTGCTGCCGCTTACTTTTTCATACGCGCCAACCATCGTACCTTTGCAGCATGGAACTGGACAACTGGACAAAGCGGCTCCCTGAAGAATTTCCGCCGGCCTCGAGGGTATGGATTTACCAGGGCGAACGGCCATTCAGCGCGGAGGAGGCCGTCTCCCTCCGAGAAGAGCTCAGGCAGTTTTATGCAGGATGGACCTCCCACGGGCGCCCGGCCCGGGGCTGGGCCGATATTTTTTTCGACCGCTTCATCGTGGTCATGGCCGACGACACCACAGACCGGCTCTGCGGCAGTGCGGTGGACGAATCCCTCCGGTTCATCCAGGCTCTGGAGGGCCGTTACGGCCTTCGCCTTTTGGACAGGATGAGGCTTGCCTTCCTGGTAAACGACCAGGTGAAGTCCTGGTTGCTGGGAGAAATCCCCCAGGCTCTGGAGCGGGGGGAAATCGATCGCGACACGCTGTTCTTCGACCAGTCCGTCACCACGCGGGCGGAGATGGAAAGCCGCTGGCTTCTCCCGCTGGGGCAGTCCTGGCTGGCGAACAGGTTCCGTTTGTCCGGACAACCGGCTTAGGAAAACCCATGCCGAATTTCTGCGCCGATTTCACGAAAATGGCTATTTTTGCCCCCGAATATTCCGCGGAAGTAGCTCACCTGGTAGAGCGACAGCTTCCCAAGCTGTAGGTAGCGAGTTCGAGTCTCGTCTTCCGCTCATAGATCCATAACTTTATGCGCCCCTGCCCTGACTGCCCAAGGGCAGGGGCGTTTTCTCTGGCCGCCCGGCATGATCTAGACCTCTTCCATGATCTTCTTCAAAAAAAGTTCCTCCACCGGAAAGGTGAGGTCCCGGACCCGTACCCGCAGCTCATCAAGGATGTTCAGCGTGCCGTTGTAATCATGCCGGCTTTTGTAGGTGCGTATCAGGGGCATGGCGGCGTACAGCTGCAGCATGACGAAGTTGGCATCCCGTGCTGAATGGTAGGCTTTGGAGAAGTAACGGACCGCCTCGGTGTAGTCGCCCCGCGTGATGGCCAGTTCCCCTTTGAGGATGTCATACAGACCTACGGTATGTGCGTTCCTGTTTTCCTCGCTGAGGAGATAGCATTTCTTCAATTGCTCTACCGCCTGATCGGCTTGGGCCGTCCGGTGTGTGCGCAGCGCCGAAAAAGCCTGGCGCAGCATCAGGAACATGGCCGTCCCGCCGCAGTACTGGCGGGAAAACAGTTCGGGGTGCAGACGCTGTATGGTCGCGGTCAGCTCAATGAGCTCCCGGTGGCTGCGTCGCAGGGCCAGGACAAAGGCCCCCAGCTGGTATGCGATCACCTGTTCCGGCTCGGGCAGCTTGCCCTTGTTGCGGGCCGGCGGATGCTTGATGAATTCCAGCAAGGCCGCCGGGAAAGCCGGGCTGTTCGGTTGCTGGCTGTAAAACCGGAGGATATACTCCAGGCCGGCCAGGGGATTAAAGGGATAGCGTTCGGTAAAAATCTGATGATCCAGCTTTTGCAGGGCAGCCATGGCGCGGCTGATCTCATACCGGTCCAGGAAAGCAATGCCCAGGAGCGTCTGCAGGATCAGAAGGTTGGCCTGGTCCAGCGGGTCAACGGCATAATTCAACAGGGTATGCAAGGCTTCCCGGTGCCGGTCACCCAGGTTCTCCAGGACCAAAAAGTAAGAGGCGAAGAAATCTATGCCTTTGGTGATCAAGTCTTTGCGTTGGGCGGCCTCCAGGTCGACCGAATGGTGCTGAAGAATCTCACAGATAAAGACCAGCAGGTCCCCTTTCTCGTCGGGGGACAGCAGGTGGTGGGAGATCATCTCGGTGATCTCTCCGGGTTCCTTGAGCATCTTATACCAGAGGATCCACTTGATGAGGGCTTTGCGGAGCGATTCATTGGGGTACTCCCGCATCACCTGCTGGAAGAGCTGGAGCCCGGAAAGCTCAGGCGCCTCCTCGATCAGGCTCATGGCGACAAAATACCTGTACAGGGGTTCCTGGATAAACTGTACATAGGTCCGAAAGGCAAATATCTTGTCGTTGTCCACCTCCTGCAATATGCCCTCCCGGACCAATTCCTGATAGCCCAGCAGATATGCATCGTGGCCTTCCAGGAGCAAGCGCTTCTCAATCGGTTCGGTGGATTTGCCGTAGTCCATCAGTCTCACCAGGCGGCGCAACAGGACCAGCATTTCCACGCTGTACCGCGAATGATGAATCTTGTGCAATACACAAGAAGCCACGAGTTCGCAATAAAGCGCATTGGCCTTGAGTTGCACAAACGGGACTTTCTTCAGCAACTGCGTATACAGGTAGATGTAAAAAGGATAGCCGAATAAATCCAGCAGATCGTCACTTTCTTTAAGGACCACACCCGATTGTCCCTGTATCCCTTTCAGCACCAACGAGACTTCCTTGGGGTTCAGGGGGGCAATGTTGCTCTTGACCTCTTTCTGATAAAAGACGCCCGAAAACCAGGTCTGTTTGAGGGATTCGGACTGGCTGATCCGTTCCTGCAAAAGCCTCCAGGTGGATGTGCGGAGGGAAAAGACGATCTTGAGCCAGCCCAGGCCCCGAAAATACCCCAGCAGGTCTGTTACCTTCTGAAAGACATTGTCCAGTTCGGAAATATCATAGATATGCTCATCAAATCCGTCGACCATCAGGACCAGCTTGCCCTTGACTTCGGAGGGGTGCTGCCGGAAATGCTCCAGAAAATTGAATTTCTTTCCGGGGCCGAGCTGCTCTTGCATCGATTTGGCCAAATCGATCTCACTGGGGATGAGTTCCTTTTGGGTGCCGCCTTTCAGGAACCACACGATGCTGTCCCGGTATGGCGCTTCGTCGCCCAGGAAGAACGACTGCACCAGGTGCGTCATCTGGACCGTTTTACCCACCCCGGGAGTGCCCGTCAGGCAGTAAAACTGGAAGTCGCTTTCAAGAAAAAACTCGAAATCGACTTCGGTGGAGGACCGGGACACCGTTAATTCAAAGGGCACGCCGGACAGGTTGCGCAAGGTCGTATGGGTGATCCGGCTCACGATCAGGGCTTTCTGCCGGAATTCTTCCCACATCGTATGGCCTGAAGACAGCTCCCCATGGTTGGTTATGGTCTGACAAAAATGATCCCAGCTCTCGAAACCGGCGTACTCGCTGAGGGTATTGAGGGTATACAGGGAGAAGTTGAATTCCTGCCGGGCAAAGCCGAAAAACCGCTTTAAGGTGGTCTCACTAACCACCTTGCCGGTAATTTTTTCGATAAAAATGGATATCTGTTTGCAGTCCCCGGGAGACACCGATGGTAGGCCCGATTTGGTCTGGATATACTTTTGGAGGATACCACCCTGTGAACGGGTGGTCAAGGAGCTTTTCATAAAGAAAGGTTTAAATAGGATAAGGTTAAAGACTCCGGAAACGATTCATTATGAAATGATTGTAAATCTGATGAGCATGGCTGAAAATGCATTTTTCTCGATCTAAAATTAAAAAAAAGGCTATCAGACCCAAAGCATTCATTTATATTGAACAAAAAGAATGAAATGAACGGATTGTGACACCAATGAACGGGGCGTTTTCCGTGTTCGACGGCCCAAACGCCCGCGACATTGATCCTGTTCAACCTTCCATTAATTCATATGCCGATGGAGATATCAGTATATTAATCAATGCCTTATGAAAAACAGGCCTCACGCAAAAAAATCAGCGGGGTAGACACCCCGCCGATCTGATTATCCTATGAAAAACCAATGAATGGTTCCTTGATTTGGGGGCCCCTTCGGGCCGGCGCAGAGAAGGCCGGAGCACCCCTCCTTCCCTGCTGTCTGGAGTGGGCACAGCTCAGTCTTTGATCACCGTGAACTCGGTGCGCCGGTTCAGCTGTCGCCCTTCCGGATTGTCGCTGCCGTCCGGCTTGGAATTGGGTGCAATAGGCATGCTTTCCCCGTTTCCTTTGGCTTCCATACGGTCAGCGGGTATGCCGATGCTGGTCAGGTAATCCACGCAGGCCTGCGCACGGCGCTGGGACAGCTTAAGGTTGTATTCATCCGAGCCGATGCTGTCTGTATTGGCGCTCATGCGTACCATCAACCTGGGATTGTCGTTCAGGATATTCGCGAGGGAATCCAGGACGAGTTTGGATTCGGGACGCAGGGTGGCCTTGTTGAAATCGTACAGGATGTTCGGAATGACAATGGGCTTACCCACCTCGAAGGCCTTGAGGCAGATCTCGCGGCTGAAGAGGGTGTCGGCTGCCTGCAGGGCCTCGGTGGTCACCTGCATCTTCTTTCCGAAATATTTGTCTTTGGCAAAGCTCAGCTGCAAAGGCTTCTGGTTAACCACCTGAAAGCGGTAGCTGCCCCGTTCGTCGGTGGTCTGGGTCCCGATGACACTGCCGGCCAGGGAATCCCGCAGTTCCACGGTAGCGCCGGCCAGCGGGCCGTGGGTATCGCAGTCGTACAGGGTGCCCGCGATGCCGATATGCTTCAGCTGAACATCATAGATCTCCAGGCAACATACCGAAGAGCGGTCGGAGCTGGTGTAGAAGCGCTCGGCCTCTCCCTCCGGAAAATAGAAATTGTCATCCTTGGCGGAATTCACCGGATAGCCGAGGTTTTCCGGCGGCGTCCAGGAGCCGGCACCCAGACTTCCCGTGCTGCGGTACAGGTCGAAGCCACCCATGCCCACGCGCCCGTCGCTGCTGAAAATCAGGGTGTGATCGTCCGTCTGGTAATATGGATTGACTTCGTCCCCCGGCGTATTGATCGCCGCGCCCAGGTTGACCGCCTCCCCACTCGGAAGGCCATCCATGGTCAGGGGGCAGTACCACAAATCATAACCTCCCTGGCCTCCGGGGCGGTTGGAGCTGAACAGGAGACCCTGGCCATTGGAGACCATAAAAGGCTCCTTGCTGTCGTATCCGGCGGCATTGACCTCGGCGCCCAGGGCGACGGGGGCAGACCATCCGCCCTGATCGTCCTTTTTGCTTATGGCAATGCTGTAGTGGGGAGTTTCTCCTTTTTTCTTGTTTTTCGGCTGCTCCCAGGTGGTCACATACATCCGGGTCCGCGCAGGACTGAACGAACCCGAGGCCAGCTCCGTCCGGAGGCCGGAACCGACGGACAGTTGCTTGAGCGAATCGAAACGATCACCCCCGCTAATGTTCGCCTTATAGATCTTATTTACATAAGGGTTCTCCTTGCTGGCGTCAACGCCCGGCAGGGGCCTGGAGGAGGTGAAATAAAAATCCTGACCCACCACGACCGGGGCATAATTGGATCCGCTGTCGTTCACCGGGGAAGGCAATTTCCGGATATCTGCCAGGCGGGGGTATTTCAGCTGGTCCAGCGCATATTCGCAGGATTGCAGCTCCAGCTCTGCCCGGTGCCGGTATTCATCCTGCTCCGTGTAAGCGGCCTGGAACTGTTGCAGCTGTTCCTTGGCCTCTTCGTAACGGCCGTCGGCGCGCAGGCAGACGGCATACCACAAACGGGCCAGTGGAAAGCGGTCGTTCTTGAACTGAACCACTTTATCATACCATTGCTCGGCGCTTTTAAAGTCCTTGTAGTGACGAAAGGCCTCCCCCAGCTGGTACACGAGGTACTGATACTGTTCGGCATTCTTTTCCTGGCGCTTGCCAAAATTGCCGTTGAAAGCATAAGGATAGATGTAGGTTTTCCCCGTCGTATCGGGAAGCAGCCGCAATGCACGCTGGTAAAATACACCGGCGGCATAGTAGTCCTGCAGTGCGAAATACTGATCGCCCTGCCGCTTGTAGTCCACGATGTATTGCGCTTCGCTGCATGCCGGCCAGGCGGCGAATGCAACGACCGTGAGTAGGAAGAGATATGTTTTTTTCATAAGATTACAGTCTTGGACAAATGAAGCGGGGATCCTGGATCTTTTTATGCCGGATATAAGAGAAGGAGAACTCCACGCCTCCCCGGCCTTGGGACGCAGACCTCAGGTCCGACACATTCACATCATAGCTCAGGCCGAAGGTGAAATCCCCGAAATGGAATCCGACAAAGGGTATGACGGCATCCTGGAAACGGGTGGTCGCCCCGAACAACAAATCGGAATAGTTCGGCAGAAGGTACTGCAGATAAAGGCCTGCTGCCGTCTCGTGGGCATTTCCCTGCCGGATATAAATCGCCTGTGGCGTCAGGTTGAAGAGCTCGCTGAGCTTGATGCGCATTCCGCCGTGGATGTTGAGGCGGATGGGCAGGCGTTCATCCGAGGTGCCCAGGAACGGATCTTCCGGCCGCGACAGGTGATAAAGGCTCACCCCGCCGAAAGGATTGATGCGGACGTTGGGGTTGCCGTTAAAGTAAACCACCCCGAAGTTGGCATCAAAGGACGTCGACGCGGTTTTGTCGAAGGTCTCCCCTGAGGAAGCCGCAGGGTTGTATCCCAGGATGGGATCGTATTGATTGCCGAATTGCAGCTTTCCGGGGTTGATCCGGCGGTTGATGATCCCAGCCTGCAAGCCGAGGCTGAGGACGTTCATCCCGCTTTTATCCAGCACCGCCCGGTAGGAGGCGGAGACCAGGGCATTCAGGTAATTGTATCCCCCATCCCCTGCCGACTGGTTCAGCAGGGTGATCCCTGCGCCCAGGTGCTTGTAAGGATAGGTGTCGAATGACACGGCGGCGGTGGAAAACGGGCTTGTCAGGGAGGCCCATTGCCGCTTGTAATTGGCCGTCAGCCGAAAATCCCCGTCCATGACGCCTGTCAAGCCTGGATTCAGCCAGAGCGGATAGGAATAATATTGGGAAAAATGGGCGTCCACCTGTGCCTGCACCTTGCCCGAAAACAGGCAGAAGCACAGGGACAATCCCGCTACGGCACATGTGATGATCCTTCTCATGGTTTTTCATTTAAATTGTTCATCGGATAAGCGTGATACTACCACTCTTGGTCAGGGTCTCACCATTATGGAGGGTAATTTCTACCACGTAGACATATACACCGACCGGCTGCATTTTGCCTTTGTAGGTGCCATCCCAGCCATCTTGCTGCGATTTGGATTCTAAGATGATCTGACAGAACTGGTTATAGATCACGGCGTGGAATTCGTCGATGTTGTTGCCGTACACCAGCCATACATCATTGGCGCCATCACCGTTCGGCGAGAAGGCGTTCGGGATGAACAGGTTGGTCTCAGCGGGTGTGGCCGCCGTGCCGGTGACGCCAGGCGAAGCATCGCTGTTCTGGCATTCGCTCTGGCCAAGAGCCTTGGCCTGCAAGGTCACCTGGTCCCCCGGCTGCAACCCATCCACCGTGTGCGTCGTACCGGTGGGGCCGGAGCTGGGCGTAATCCAGGTGGCGCCATTGTCGACGCTGACCAGGTAGGCCGTGGCTCCCGCAATGGCATCCCAGGCGAAGGTGATGCTGCTGACGGTCGTGGCCTCTACCCGGACCTCAGGAGCGGGTAACTTCTCGAGCACTTCCACCGTGACGGGCACCCGTCCGCCAGCCTGGCTGCAACCGCCGGCGTTGACCGCCTCCACATAATATGTGGTTGAGGCATCCAGGGCCGGAGTCGTATACGGGTTGTCCGTAGACAAGGGGCTGCCCCCCGTCGCTGCACTGTACCACCTGTAGGTTACCCCGGCGGTCGGCGAGCTCGCCGTCAATGTCGCCGTGCTACCCGGGCAGATGGGGTTGGCCGAGAGCTGCACCGTGGGTGCCTCCGGCAGGCTGACCACCGTGGCGTGGACCTCCGTACGAACCGTTCCTGCACATCCGCCACTGCCCACTGCTTCCACATAATAGGTGGCGTCAGCCTGCAAGGCGGGCGTCGTAAAATTTTCGCCTGTGGCGACCGGCGTCCCTCCCGTAACGGTGGTATACCAATTATACGTCACCCCGGACACCGGGTCTTTGATCTCGAACATGGCGGGACTGCCCAGGCAGGCGGTTATCTCTGTCGCCTTGACGGACGGCGCAGCGGGGACGGGATTGACCTTCACTTCGACAGCCGTCCTGTCTTGTGCATTTGCGCAGCCTGCATCGCTGACCGCCTCTACGTAATAGGTCGTCGTCGCCTGCAGGGCCGGTGTAGTATAGCTGGTACCTGTGGCCAGCTCTGTGCCGCCCTTCTCGCTGGCATACCAGTGATAGGTCACTCCGGCAGCCGCATTGGTCACTTGCAGGGTAGCTTGCTCACCAGCACAGATACCTCCCGCGGGTCCTTCCACGACAGCCTTGGCTGCGGGGGCATTCACCGTCACGGTGACGGCCTTGCCGTCGCCAGGAGCATTCTCACATATGCCCGCGCCCTGGACCGTGACATAGTAGGTTGTCGTCGCCGTGGGGCTGACGTCCAGGGTGGCGCCCGTGCCCAGTTTATGGGTCAGCTGGGCATCGCTGTACCAGCTGAAGACGGCGCCCGCTACGGCACTGCTGGCCGAGAGCGTGGCTTGTTCACCCGCACAGACATTCTGGCCGGCGGCGTCGATATCCGAAGCCTGTGCCCGGGGGTTCACCGTGATGGTGACCGCCTTGCCGTCACCAGGCGCGTTTTCACATACGCCCGTGCCCTGGACCGTGACATAGTAGGTCGTCGTCGCCGTGGGGCTGACGTTCAGGGTGGCACCCGTGCCCAGTTTATGGGTCAGCTGGGCGTCGCTGTACCAGCTGAAGACGGCGCCCGCTACGGCACTGCTGGCCGAGAGCGTGGCTTGTTCACCCGCACAGATGTTCTGGCCGGCGGAGTCGATATCCGAAGCCTTTGCCCGGGGGTTCACCGTCACCGTGACGCTGTCTCTCGCGGCGCTCGCGCAGTTGTTGCCGTTGGTCGCCTCCACGTAGTACTTCGTCGTCTTCGTCAGGGCCGGGGTGGTATAGGTCGGGCCCGTACCCAGCGCTGTACCACCTGTAGCGGAGGCATACCAGGTATAGGTGGGTTGCGGATTGCCGGATACATTCACTTGCAGGGTGGCCGTTTCGCCGGAGCAGATCGTCAGTGCATGCGCCACCAGGTCGACGGTGGGCAGGGCATTGATGCTGACATGCGCCTGTGCCCGGGAAGGATTGACACATCCCGAAGCGGTAAAAGAGGCTTCCACATACAAGGTGATCGCCGAGGTCAGGGCCGGAGTGGTATAGGTTGCTCCCGTCGCGATTGCGGTGCCGCCGCTCGCGGCGGTATACCAGCGGTAGGTCACCCCGGGTTGCGGGTTGCTGACGCTCAGGGTGGCAGCGCTGTTATAGCAGACGGCCAATGAAGCATCCGTCAGCGTGGGGACGCCGGGCAGCGGTTCAACCGTCAGGCTGGCGCTGCTGCGGGTTGCACTCTGGCAGCTGCCAGCACTCGCCTCTACATAATAGACAATATCGGCAGTAATGGCGGGCGTTTGGAACACCGGGCCGGTGGCCACGGGCGTCCCGCCGCTGGCCACGGTATACCAGCGATAGGTCACCCCGCTCTGCGGGTTCTGGACAGCCAGGGACAGGCTCTCACCGGAGCATACCTGCGCCGAGGAAATATTCAGGGTCGGAGCCACGGGGAGCGGGTTCACCTGCACCTGCACGGCGGTCCGTCCGCCGGTATTGATGCAATGGGTAACGTCATCATAGGCATCCACATAGAAGGTGGTGCTGGCGTTCAGCGGAGCTGTGACCAGAGTCGCTCCCGTGGGATCGGTATTGGCCAGGGGGCTGCCACCGGTAGACGATGTATACCAGCGGTAGGTTACGCCTGCCTGCGGATTGGTCACCGTGAGGGTAGCGCTGCTGCCGAAACATACCTCCAGGTCACTGGCGTCCGTAGTGGGATCGTCGGGCGACTGGTGTATGGTCACCACTGCTGCTGCTCTGTTCGGGTTCGGACAGGCATTCGCCGTGCGGGAAGCCTCCACATAATATGTGCTGGTCGTAGCAGGATCCACGGTAAAGCTCGGTCCTTCATGGAGCATGGTACCGCCCACGGGGGCGTCGTACCAGCGGTAGGTAGCGTAGGCCAGCGGGTCGTTTACCGTCAGGGTAACCGAATCTCCGGAGCAGGTGCTCAGGGCACTATTCTGCAATTGCGGGGCAGGCACCTCTGCCGAAGCATAGTAAATATAGAGGCTGGACAGCAGGCTCAGGTCCACCAGGTCACTGGTATACACAGCTACCGCATTGAAGTCGGCATCAGCCTTAAAGCTGATCACCCCGGTATTGGTAGAGCCATCCAGTATCCTCAGCTTGATGAGACCGGAGCTTCCGGCGTCAAGGGTGGTGCCTCCGGTGGTCCCGTTGAAGAGACGCACCTTCACACCGCTGAGCAATCCCAGAGACAGCAGGCTGCCGTCCTGGACGCCTATTTTGATGTGAATGCTGTCGCCGGCATGTCCCTGGAAGGGGAATTCCAGGCGTTGCCCCAGGTCGCCGCCCAAGGCGATGATCCGCGTGATCCTGGACGCGGTCATGTCGCTGGCATCGACGGCCAGGGCCTCATCGGTTACTGAACCCAGGACCAGAATACCGGTCGCATATACCTGTTGCGTCGTCGCGAAGCTACACGGCACGTTGTTGAAGCCGGTCACGGTGATCACCACAGCAGTCCGGGTGGCGCTGGCGCAGCCAGTAGCGTTCACGGCTTCCACATAATAGGTGGTGTTGCTGAACAAGGGCGGTGTAGTCAGCTCCGTGCCCGTAAATACCGGGGTGCCTCCGGAGGCAGCACTGTACCACCTGTAGACGACCCCTGCCACGGGATTCTGCACTTCCAGATGTATGGTCTGGCCCGAGAGCACACTCGCCGAGGAAGGCGTTACGGTCGGTGCTGCCGGGAGCGCATGGACGCTTACCGTTACGGCCGTCCGGCTGGCGCTGGTGCAGCCACCAGCGCTAACGGCTTCTACATAGTAAGTGGCGGCCGAGGTCAGGGCCGGGGTAACGAATATGCTGTCGCTGCCCAGGAGCTGTCCGCCCGTGGCCGCATCGTACCAGCGATACTGGAGATCCTGTCCGGGGTTCTGTATATGCAGGGTGGCTGCACTGCCGGAGCATACCCCGTCATTGGGCACCACGACAGGTGCCTCAGGCTGCTCGCCGACGGTGACCACCACGGGCACCCGCTGCGGGTTCGCGCAGCCGAGGCGGCTGGATTCCACATAATAGGTTGTCGAGGCCGTCAGCGCCGGGGTAGTATAGCTTGTCCCGGTGGCCAGCGCCGTACCGCCGGTGGCAGAAGCATACCATGCGATATCCACGTTGGCCGGGCCGGTGACGCTCAGGGTGGCCGTCTCCCCGGAACAGATGCCTACGCTGTCTGCAGCAGGCACCGGTACAGGCACCAGTTGCTGGGCGCTGTACAGGTTCAGCGTAGTCAGGGCAGTAAGCCCGCCGCCGATGCTCACCAGGATACCATCGAAGGAACCGCTGGCGACAGGCAGGGTCACGGAGAATTTATTCCCATTGAGCAGTTGGAGTCTCAACAGCGAGCTGTTGAGGAATACGGGATGGCCGCTCGGCACATCACCGCTATAGGTCTCGAGGCGTACCCTGCCCAGCAACTGGGCATCGGCCAGACCCGTCGGCAGCTCGAGGACGAGCCGGATGCTGTCGCCTACTTGTCCGGGGTGCTGGAAATACACCAACTGTCCGATATAGCCCAGAACACCCACATTGGCACGTATATGCGACGCTGTGGTCATGTCATTGTCTACGGCATTCAGCGGGTCGCTGACCCCGCAGAGCAGGCACAGGTTCAGCAGGCCGTCCGAATATACAGGGCTGAGCTGTGCATTCGCGAAACTGCAATCCTGATTGGAAGGTCCGTTGACCATGGCCACGGCACGCGTGCGGGCAGCACTGGCGCAGCCGCTGGCTGTCACCGCTTCAACATAGTAGATGGCGTTGGCCTGAAGTACCGGCGTGGTGAAGCTGGTGCCGGTCCCGACAGCCGTGCCACCGGTGGCCACGGTGTACCAACGGTAAGTCAGGTTAGCCGCATCCGGATCGGCTATGGTAAAGGTAACCGGGTGGCCAGTGGTCGACCATATGGTATCGGCTACCAGGGCAGGTGCCGGAGGAGCCGTATGCACATATACGGTCCCTGTCGTCCTGCTGTCACTCACGCAACCGCCTCCGGTAACGGCAGCGACATAATAGGATGTGTTGGAGGTGAGCGTGGGCGTGGTGAACACCGTGCCGGTATCCAAGGCGGTACCGCCTGCAGCGGCATCATACCAAATATACAGGGTTCCGGCCTGCGGGTTTTCTACCTGCAGCGTGGCAGTTTCCCCCGGGCAAATGACCACGCTGTCGCTGGCCAGGGGCGGCGCCACCGCCGGCGGGGCCACAGCCACGGTCACAGCTTTCCTGTAGGGATTCGGACATCCGTCGCGCGTAGCCTGCAGGTAATAGGTGGTCGTATCGGTCAAGCTGGGGGTGTTGAACGTATTGCCGGAAGCGAGTTGCTGACCACCACTCGCAGCATTCCACCAGGTGATCGTGGTACCCTCCGCGGGTGTAGCATTGAGGGTGGTGCTGGTGTTTGTGCAGATGGTCACCGTGTCGGCATCGACCGCGGGCAACGGAATCAGCTGCTCGGCATTGTACAGGTTGAGGGTGGTGAGTGCCGTCAGCGTACCTCCCAGGCTCACCAGGATGCCGTCGTAATCGGCCGTAGCCAGTATGGTGGCATGGCTGCGCTGGCTACCCTGCAAAAGGACCAGGTTGAGCACATCATCATCCAGGGTTACGGGAGCGCCTACCGGGTTAGCTCCCTGATAGAACTGTATGCGGATCTTGGACAGCAGGCCGGCATCCAGCAGACCGGCATTGCTGCCGAGGATCAGGCGTACGCTATCACCCGCCTTTCCAGCATGCTGGAAGCGGACCAGCTGGCCTATATACCGGGTCCCCAGTCCCAGGGATACATTCATCCGGATGTTGGACGCCGTAGTGGTGTCTCCGTCCACGGCATACTGCGGATCGAGCACGCCATCCAGAATATCAATATGCAGAATTCCGCCGCCGGTGAATATGGGGCTTTGCTGCTGGTTGGCATAACTGCAGGGGATATCCGTGGGAACCGGCAGGGCAATCACCTTTACATGCGTGCGCGGGCTGGCGCAGCCACCGGCGCTGACGGCTTCCACGTAGTAGTCTCCGTCTGCGGTGACGGCGGATGTCGTGAACAGGGTGTCCTCCGCCAGGGCCGTACCGCCTGTAGCGGTGCTGTACCAGCGGTAAACCAGCGAGGTGTCTACGTCGACGACGCGGAAACTGCCGGTCTGACCTATGGATACATACGCCGTATCAGGCAGCACTTCAGGCGCGGCGGGCGCCGTCGTTACCGCGATCTTTACCGGGGTGCGGGTGGCGCTGGGGCAACTGCCCAGCACGGTTTCCGCGTAATAGGTCGTGGTGGTGGTGGGTGACACATGTATCGTGTCCTGGCCGCTGCGGATCGGCGTCCCTCCGGTAGGTACTGTATACCAGTTGAAGGTAGCCCCCGCCTGGGAGGAGGAAGCCCTGAGGGTCACGGTCTGCCCCAGGCAGATGGTCGTATCACTGGCGGGCTCGGTACTGGGTGGAGCCGTTTCGACAACGTCAATGACGATCGCCCCACGTTCGTAGGCTACCGTACATGGTGCCAGCAGTTCCTGCACGTAATATTTGTGTGTACCCAGGGACTGACCTGTCGGTATCGAAAAGCTGGTGCCGGTACCGATCTGGTTGCCCCCGGTGGGTGCATCCCACCAGGTATAGGTGGCGCCGGTAACCGGATTGGCGACCTCGAGGGTCACCGTGCTGTCCTGGCAAACCATAGCGCTGTCCCCTACCGTGCCGTTGATCGTTACCTGCGGCACGGGCCTGACCATCTGCACCTCGTAGAGGTTCAGGGCGGACAGCACGCTCAGCACGCCGCCCAGGCGAAGTTGTACGCGGTCAAAGCTGCCGGTCGTCGGGAAACTGATATAGGCTTTATTGCCTGGTCCGCTGAGCAACCGCAAACGAAGCAAGGGTGAAGCGCCTGTCAGGCTGTCCACACTGGTGGATCCCAGATAGGTCTGGGCCTGGATGGAGGACAGCAGATCTGCTTCCACCAGGGCCGAGGGCGTGGATATCAGCAAACGCACCGAATCCCCGGCAGAGGAGGGAGAAGTGAAGATGATGGTTTCTTGAGTATAGGCAGCCACGTTAACAGGTGCCAGGAGGGTAGCATAAGTGCTCTCATCCCCGTCCATGGCCATGAGCGGCTGGTTCACCGACCCGGTCAGGCCAGCGGCATCTACATTGTTCAGGTATTTGCCCACCCCGTGCAGTTCATCCAGCGGTGTGGCGCTGCAAAGGCCTGTAGCGGGTTTCAGGAAATAGGCGCCGAAGACCGATGCCGTCACGCCCACCCCCAGGGTAGGTTCCACGAGCACGCTGACCCCGTCGTAGTTGACGCCGGGGACGAAAGTGATCTCGGACTGGTCTGCGCCACCCAGGAGCCCCAGGAGCTGATCTCCCTGATAGGCTGTGCCAACCGGGTTGCCGTTCAACGTAGCCTGCACCGTGATGCCATTGAGGAGGTTCAGGATGCTGGCGCCGAAACCCAGTTTTACTGTAACAGGAGTAGTAGCTGTTGGCTTGTCGGTCCCCGTGAAGCGCATATTGATCTGCGCACGTATGGCGCTCAGGGCGCCCACGTTGGTCCGGAGCTCCGCCGCTGTTTGGGGATTTCCGTCAATGGCATTTTCCGCGTCGACGACCTCGGAGAGTACCAGGACCAGGACCTGTTGCTTCGCGCTGTGGGTTTCGCTGTTGGCGTACACCCGCTGGAACTGCTGGGCCTGCAGCGGCAGCAACCACCCCAAGAAAGCCAGCAAAAACAGGCACGATTTTGGGAAGAAACCAATACGGTTTTTCAGTACGGCAGTCAGCCGTTGGGCATAGGATTTTTTC
>CBINPH010000021.1:0-16377 GCA_966252445.1 uncultured Chitinophagaceae bacterium
CTGCTGGACGGAGAGCCCGTCCGGGACGCGGCGGCATTTGTCAGGAACAACGACGGCCATTTCTTTTACTGGGGGCGGCGTGGGCCTTCCGTGCACCTGAACTACCTCACGCCCGACACCGCCGAGCTGGAATGGTTTTACAACGAGATCACGGTTCCTCCCGGGAACGATATCCTCGGCTCTTATTTCATGGCTACCGGTTTCGGCGAGGGATATTTCGGGATGCAGGTCAATTCATCCACCGAGCGGCATGTGCTGTTCTCCGTATGGAGCCCGTACCAGACCGATGACCCCAGCCAGATCCCCGCGGATCAACGCATTGTCCTGTTTCGCAAAGGAGCGGGCGTGCATGCCGGGTCCTTCGGTAACGAGGGCTCGGGAGGACAAAGCTACCTGAACTATCCCTGGAAGGCGGGGGAGACCTACCGTTTTCTCCTGCATGGCGAGCCTGTCGGTGCGGACCGCACGGCGTTCACGGCCTACTTTTACGCACCGGAAGACGGGAGGTGGCGGCTCATCGCCAGCTTTGTGCGACCTCATACCCGCACCTGGCTCACCCGGCTGCATTCTTTCCTGGAAAATTTTGCACCTGACCAAGGCGATAAGGAACGCCGGGTATATTTCTCCCGCGGATGGGTATGCACGCGCCATGGTGCCTGGATAGCGCTGGACAGCGCCCGGTTTTCTGTGGACAATACCGGGCGCCGCGGCTACCGCATGGATTACGGTGGCGGCAGCGACGGCCGCCGCTTCTTCCTCCGCAACGACGGGTTCTTTGCCGACTATACGCCTGCGGGCAGCTACTTCAGGAGGACCGTTTCCGGTAACCCGCCGGCCGGTATACCGCAGGAGTTGCCCTGAGATCATATCCGCACATGATGGAGGAGGCCATGATCATATTGACCATAGCGGATTGCCGCATCAGTGTCACACTAGGCAAGCGCCTGGTTCGTGTCACCCGTGATGACAACCTCCTTCGCTTGTTGTCCCATTCCATGTCGCCGCGGACGACCGAGCTTGTGCAGGGGATCAAGGAAGCATACCACCGCCATTTTGGTATACCGCTTCGGATCGGAGACGATTCCATGGCGGTGGAGATATGGGGACATGTCTATGCCGAACGGTTTACCCTGGCCCTGCAAAAAGCGCTTCGCATGGCCTGGATGGACAAGGTGGCCCGTTTTGTTGTACGGCGCAGCGACAAGATCGATTGCGGGGAGCGGAGCCTGGACCGCAACAGGTTTTTCTGGGACCTGCTGGGGCCCTGCAGGGGCCTCCTGGGCCGCCTACTTCCGCGCTTTCACCAGCAGCGTGTCTGACGGAAAGACGTCCCCGTTTTGCATGGCCGCCAGGTCGCGGCGCACTTCATCGGCCAGCCCGGGCAGGCGGCCCAGATCGGTGCCCCAGAGGGTCACATCGCCCAGGATGGCGCTCACCGGATCGCCGGGATGGGTATGCCACCAGTGATGCAGCCTTTCAGCGCCCTCATCCTGGAGCAAGAGCTCAGGACGGATCCTGCTGCGGTATCCGTTATCTACTTTTTCCGAATCCATGAGCAGGATATACGCCGCCAGTCCCGTGGCCATGCGCACCGGTACTTGGCCCTTCTTGTCGATATAAGCGATGAGCAGCGGAACATTGCGCATCCGCATTTTAGAGGTATACTGGACGGCAATGCTCGCCCAGGGGTGTACTATGAAAGGGTTGCGGAACCTGTCCATAACGGCGTGGGCGAAATGTTCGGCTTCGTCCGTGGAGATGAGCTCCCCGGCCAGGGCGGGAGCGATCTCTTCCAACATCAGTTCGCGGGTGAAGCTTTCCCATGCCCTGTCCTGCATCGCCTCCCGTACCGTCGTTTTGCCACTGAGTATGGCCAGCGCGCAGCAGAAACTGTGGGTGCCGTTCAGCAGGCGCAGCTTGAGCTCCCGGTGACGGGTAATATCCCGGCTCAGCACCATGCCCTTGTCGACAGCGGCAAAGGCGAGTGCCTTATCCACGGCAGGTCCGGGGCTCTGAATGGCCCAGAGCCGGTAGGGTTCAGCGGCGATCATCAGGGCGTCCCGGTAGCCCAGGCGGTCTTCAATCAGCTGCTGTTCCTCCGCCGCCAGCTGTCCGGGGACGATCCTGTCCACCAGGGAGTCGCAAAAGACGTTGGCCCTGTCCAGCCATTCCATGCAGGCGTCGTCGAGGCGGTTGTAGGCGGCCAGGGACAACACGATCTCCTTCAGACGGGCCCCGTTGTCGCTCACCAGCTCGGTAGGGATGATGATCATGCCCTTGTCGATGGCGCCCCCGAAATGCCGGTAGCGGGCATGAAGAAAGGCCAGCAGCTTGGCAGGGAAGGAGCTGGGCGGCATGGCATCCATGGGCTCTTCGACCAGGCGGATGCCTACCTCCGTGGTGTTGGAGATGACCAGCTGCATGGCTTCGTTACGGGCGCACTCCAGGACCTTGTCCCATTCCGTCGCGGCGGTGAGTACGCGGGATATGACATTGTGGAGGATATACTGTTCCACGGCCACGCTGTCCTGAATACCCCGGACACAGAGGGTGTACAGGTTATCCTGCTGGGCGTAGGGCCTGGTATGGCCCCGGTCTGTGGATTTGACCATGACGATGCGGCCGCGGAAAAGCCCCTGCTGATTGGCCTGATGGATAAAATAATCGGGCAGGCCGCGCAGCAATACACCGGTGCCGAATTGCAGCACTTTTTCAGGGTAATCGAAAGAGTCGGGGGAGGGCAATTGCAGCTCGCCGGCTTCCTGGATTTCCGGGAGGGTTTCCCGGGAAATGCTCGTGATGGATCTCAAAACGTTTCTTTTTCGTGCTGGCTGTTGTTCTGGCACGGGGATGAACAATGACAAGGCCTTCAGGCCCCCTTTTTAATGCTTCGCCGGCGCCCCGGCCTGGCGCAGCAACCAGTCTGTCAACCTCCCGGCCGCCGCAAAGTTGTGAAATTCCGGCGGCAGTTTTCTGCCGTCTGTATATTCGTTGTAGAGCCAGGGGGCACTGACGGTCACCACGACACTTTTTCCAGCATGCCGGGCCGCTGCCGCCAGGGCGCCATGGCCCAGGCTGAGCCCGCTCAGCTCTATCCTATCCAGGCTGTCCGTCCACTGGTCGGGGCAGGGTGGCTTTCTGCCGCCGGCGGCTGCTTGGTATGCATCGTTGACATGGTGATCCGGCGGGACGGTGACCCCGTCCGCAGGGCGATGGCGCATCTCCGCCGCCGCCAGCAGGAAGGCGCCGACGCCTTTGGGGTCATTGGTCACCACTTTTTCACTGAGGTAGTAGGCATAGCTTCCGTCCCGGTAAGGGTCTCCACCCAGCCCGGCGACGGAACAGGTGCCATGGAGGTCGATGCCGCCGTCTGCTCTGGCGGTGATGAAGGTTTTCAAGATCCCAGCGAAGCCCCGGGCGGCGACCTCATGGAAAGACGAGGGCAGGTAGCCCTTGCGGGTTCCTTTGGCCAGCGCATAGACGAACATGCAGGATGCAGAGGCTTCCAGGTAATTGCCTGGAGCACCCGCGCTGTCCAGCACCTGGTACCAGCAGCCGCTGGCCTTATCCTGGCAAGCGGCCACCGCCGTCGCCAGGCGGCCCAGGATGGCGCTCAAGGTATCGCGGCCGGGATGGTGGGCCGGGAAGTAATCCAGGGCGTCCACCAGCGCCATGGCATACCAGCCCATGGCGCGCCCCCAGAAATGGGGAGAGCGCCCTGTAACGGGATCTGCCCAGCGCTGCCGGCGGGAGGCGTCCCAGCCATGGTATAGCAAGCCGCTGCTGCTGTCCCGGCTATGTCGCTCCATCAGCGTGAACTGCCGGGTGATCTCCTGAAAAAGGCTGTCCTCGCCGGACAGCATCGCGTATTCTGCGAGAAAGGGTTCCGCCATGTACAGGCCGTCCAGCCACATTTGCTGCACATAAATTTTTTTATGCCAGAAGCCGCCATCCGGTGTCCTGGGCTGGCTGTCGATCTGGCGGCGGAGCAGGGTGGCGGCCTGCCAGTATTTGCGCTGGCCGGTGACGCGATACAGGGTCAGCAGCACTTTTCCGTTGTTGAGATCATCCAGGCGGTAGCCTTCCCGCCGGTAAGCGGGGATGCGGCCGTCGGGCGTGACAAAATGGTCCATCTGCCGCTGGATGTACCGGAAATATGCGCCGTCACCCGTGTTTCGCCAGAGCTGTTCCATGCCTTTCAGGATCACCCCTTCGTCGTAACTCCATTTGGGAAAGGGCGTCCTGCCCGGCCCCGGCACGGGCCAGAGGGTCATCACCGTGCGGCCCATGCGCTGATCCCAGAAGGGCTTCTGTTGCCCCCACCCGGTGGAGGACAGCAGGGACAGGCAGGCCAGAAACAAGAGGCTTCGGATCATGGCGGTGGGTTAAGGAATGTGGAGGGCAGCGGGGGATGCACCGTAGCGGAATCGGGTCTTGGCGGCCAGCCCGGCGGCTGCAGGTCCACGGACATGGATATCTGCACAGTCCGCGCCGTTGATCTGCATGACCCCCGGTGGACTGTCGTCGAGGTCCAGGCCCCGGAAAAGAAAATGTTGGCAGGCCGTTAAGGAAATCGCCGGTGTCGTTTCGCGGGTATGCAGTTGCAGGCCCTCGAAACGTACGCTGTCCGCATCCAGGCATTGGATACCGCGCGTGGTATGCATGACCAGGCTACGAAACCGGATGTTCCTGATGTGCATTTCCGGGAGCCCGCGGATGAAAACTGCGGCCGACGCTCCCTGGCAATGGATGTCGCTGATGTCAAAATCCCGGAATTGCGGGGTGCCTTCCGTCACGGGCTGGCTGACTTCCCTGGGCGCCGCCCGCTGCTCACCCGCCAGGGGTACGGGATCCTTAGCGGCGTAATACATATCAAAGCGTATGGCTTCTCCGGCTATGCGGCTCATGCGTATCCCCGAGGCGTGGATGTCCTCCACGATGCCGCCGCGTCCGCGCGTGGTCTTGAAGCGAAGGCCGATATCGGTACCTATGAATGTGCAGTTCATGACCCGTACATGCCGTACACCACCGGACATCTCACTGCCGATGACAAAGCCCCCGTGGGCATGGTATACCACACAGCCCCGCACCCCTACGTTTTCCGTAGGCACGCCACGGCGCCGCCCTTCCTCATCCCGGCCGGATTTCAGGCAGATGCCATCATCGCCCACGTCAAAACTGCTGTTCTCGATCAGGACGTTCCGGCAAGACTCCACATCTATGCCATCGCCGTTCTGGGCATACCATGGATTCCTGACCCGGATGCCGCTCACGGAAAGATCCTGGCAGAGCAAGGGGTGCAGGCACCAGGCCGGAGAATTCTGGAAGGTCACCCCTTCCAGGCGCACCCGCCGGCACCCGACAAGGCTCAACAGGTTCGGGCGCAGGAAGTCCTTGATGTCCGCATAGTCGGCCGCCGTTTTTCCGGGAGTGAGCACCCCGGCCCGGGGCACTTTCGAGCCCTGTAGGGATTGCGTTGACGGATACCAGGTATCGCCCTTGTCGTCCAAAACACCTCCGGAGGCTACCAGCTTCTGCCACTGGGAAGCGGTGAGCTTGGACCGCTTGACCATGCGCCAGGCTCCCCCCGACCCGTCGATGACGCCTTCGCCCGTGATGGCTATATCCTCCAGATTGGCGCCCGAGAGCGGAGCCTGACAGCGGACGGCTTCCAGGCCTTCGTAATGACTTTCGACCAGGGGATACTGGTCAAAGTCTGCCGTAAATTGCAGCAGCGCGCCCCGCTGGAGATGAAGGTTCACGCCACTTTCCAGCACCAGCGGCCCGGTCAGCCAGAGCCCGGATCCGAGCAGCACCACGCCACCGCCGCGCCGGTGGCAGTCCCTGATGGCGGCCTGCAGGCTGCCGGTATTCAGCGTTGTCCCGTCGCCTTTGGCGCCGTAATCCAGCACGGAGAACGTGTCAGGGGGTATGCGGGGCTGCGCCACATCCGGCCATGCCTGCTGCCCGGACACGGCCTGTCCGAATGCCATACACGCCGCGACGGCCCAAAGGGCCCGGCGGCCAATCGATTTGTTCATGTCCAGTCTTTTGTTTGGGCCGGCCACCGGGCCGACGCATCAATTTTCCCTGTGCCCTGTCCGGAAAGCAGGACATCCACCGGCCAAGGCATGCTCAATACCCCGGGTTCTGTCCGTAGTCCGCATTGTTCAGGTCCAGCGCACTTTGCGGAATCGGCCGGAGGATCTTGAATTTCCCGTCCGTGCCCTTGAAAGGGTCTATACCCTGGTCATACCACGCCTTGATATCCCGGTTGTAGAGGTGCGTACGTTCCATGAGGGTGCCGGTACGTTTGAGGTCAAACCAGCGGTGGTATTCGCCGACCAGCTCGCGGGCCCGCTCGTCCAGGATGAGATTGATGTTCACATCTCCGGCACTGATCTTCATGTCCGCCTCGTGGCCAGGCAGTGCGGATCGCAGCCGCACGGCGTTGATCCGGTCGGCAGCCAGCCCCAACTCTCCCTTTTTGAAATAGGCTTCGGCAGCCAGCAGATAGGTCTCTCCCAACCGGGCCAGGAAAATATCCCGGGTACTGCTGCCGCCGCCGGAAAAGGCGGAGCGGGGATCGTCAAATTTACGAACCGCCGGAGTGGCGTTGTCCATGGTTGTTTGCGGAGAGGCTTCCCAGTCATGGGAATAGCCAATGATCGTCGTGGCCGATCGATGCGCGGGATCGGCCTGGCGCCAGGCCGTCGTATCGCCTACGGCCCACTTCGGCGCATAATAATACTTGATGTTGAGTTTGTCGTGATCGTCTCTCCGGTCGTAAAAGTCGTAGTAGCGATCATAAAAATTGATCATAAAGGTTCCCATAAACCTGGCATCATAAGGCTGGAACAGGTCGAACACGTACATCGTCGGACAGAACGTATAAGAGCGGTAGGGGTAGCCGTAAATGGCGCCTTCACCTCCAAAGTAAGGGCCGAAAAAATAGTTTTGCTGGTTGCCGTCCTTCTTGGGGTCGAGGATGGATCCCGGATCATATTGCACGGCGAAGAGTACTTCTTCGTTCTCCTCGCTGCCCGGCCAGAACAGGTCTTCGAACGAGAGGGAGAGGGGCTGCTGGTTGATGGCGGCATCGGCAAACGAGGCCGCTTTGTCGAAGTCATCGGCTTGGGCAAAGGGCTCATAACCCCGCGTCAGGTAGACTTTGGCCAGGTAATGGCGGATCACCCTTTTGTTGACCCGGCCGGGATCGGCGGTTTCGCCCACCAGCGCCATGGCGTCGTTCATTTCCTGGAGGATGGTATCGTAGACCGCTTCCGCCGTCAGCCGCGGGAATTCGAGAATGGGCTCATTGATGCGTTCGTTAACGACCGCTACACCGCCGAAGGATTGGACCAGCAGGAAATAATAATAGGCCCGCAGGAACTCTACTTCTCCTTTCCGGCTGGACAGGGTGGGCGCCTCAGCGGTTTTATCGTTGTAATACAGGGCCGTGTTGCAAAGCTGTATGGACTTGTAGATCGTGGAATAAAAGGCTTCGACTTCGTCGTCCTCCGGGGTCAGGTTGCGGTACTCGCTGAGCCCTACCGGTTGAAATGCCCTGCCCCCCACATACATATCCGTGCCGCCGCAAAACATGCGGGGATCTCCGCCGAAGACATCGCGGAGGGTGGCATAGCAGGCGTTCACGAGACTCTCATATCCTGCCGCGGTGGTGTAATACTCGTCGGAGACCACATCCGACAGGTTCTCCTCATCCAGGTAACTGCGGCAGGCGCTTGCTGCGGTCAGCAGCGCAATGCCGGTGATGACTAATAGCTTTCTCATGGTGGATGTTTGGCTTGTGTTAAAACGACAGGTTTACCCCGAACTGGTAAGTCACGAAACTGTTCCCTCCGTCGCCGAAGTCGGCGTCGGCCCATTCGGGATCAAATCCTCCATAGTCGGTAAAAACGAAGGGGTTGAGGACGTTGATATACAGGCGAAGGGATTGAATGCCGGCCTTGTGCAATGGAGCGGACGGCACTTGGTAGCCCAGGGTCAGGTTCTTCACTTTGACAAAGGACGCATCGCGGTAATAGCCGACCTCGGACCAATAAGGGCCGGCATTGTGGGGTTCAGGATACTCGTTGGAGGCCCGGGCCGGCGTCACATCGTTGGCGGGCATATAATAGTTCATATCCAGCTTGGCCCTTCCCCGGTCCTGGACATTGGTGAACTCGCCGTAAAAGCCGCTGCGGACCTGTACCCCTTGGCGGGTGTACAGGGACCCGGAGAAGTCGAAGCCTTTGTAGCTCAGCCGGGTGGAAAACCCGCCGGTCCATGAAGGGTCCGGGCTGCCGATGATGCGACGGTCGTCCCCGTTGATCTGGTTGTCTCCATTGAAGTCCTTGACCCGTGCCTGTCCGGGTGTCTGCCCATAGGACAGGGCACGGTCCTTGTCGTTCTCCTGCCAAATCCCATCAAAGACGTAGGTATAATTGACATGGATCGGCTGGCCGATGAACCAAGCGTTGCCCACATAATCTTCCCGCTTCCCGAAGAGCTCGACGATTTCGTTCCGGTTCTTGGAAAAGTTGAAGGTGGTTTCCCAGCGGAAATCGCCGTGGTGGATGTTGACGGTATGCAGGGACACTTCTATGCCCTTGTTCCGAACCGAGCCCACGTTGTCGACCATGGATCCCCATCCCGTTTCCAGGGGCAATTTGCGGGTCATCAGAAGATCGTGGGAAAGCTTGTTGTAAGCGTCGATGGCGCCTGACACGCGGCCTTTCCACAGCGCGAAGTCCACCCCGGCATTGATCTCCCTGGTGCGCTCCCAGGTGAGTCGTTGATTGACGATGCCGTTCGGGGCGTAGCCTTTGGCGAGCGAGCCGCCAAAGTCATAATAGGTTTGCGTGCTGGACAGCGCCTGGGTGGCATAGGGGTCGATATTGTTGTTCCCGGTGAAGCCTACGCTGAGCCTTACCTTGAGGTCGGAAATGAATTTGGTGGGCGCCAGGAACGGTTCCTGGGAGAGGCGCCAGGCGAGGGCGGCCGAAGGGAAAGATTTCCATTTGTGGCCGGGTGCCAGCTTGGACGACCCGTCCCAACGGTTGGAGAGCGTGACCAGGTACTTGTCCTTCCAGGTGTAGTTCAGGCGCGCGATGTACGAGATCAGCGTGACCTTGCTGAAGCCGCTGGCTACCCGCTGGTAATCCTGGGCGGTCCCCAGGTTATAATACAGGGAATTGTAGGGCAGGTTTTCCACAGCGATATCGGAGAACTCGTCTCTCGCGTAGTACATGCTGTACAGGCCCAGGAAGTTGATGTCATGTTCACCGAAGGTCCTGTGCACATTGATCTGGTTATCCCAGGTATACGACAAGGATTCGCTTTTGCTGCTGGTGGCGGCCGGGTCCTCGAGCTGGCGGGACTCCGTGTGGGAACCATAATAACGGCCGTTTCGTTCATACCGGATCCGGGGGGATATGGTGGACCGCAGGCTGATCCATTTGACAGGGGAATACTGGAGGTAGAGGTTGCCGATGCCGATGAAGCTTCTGGTGTTGTTGCGGGAGTCCTTCTGTTCCCAGAGTGGATTGACGGAGCTGGTAAAAGAGATGCCGGCATATTTGGCCGGCTGAAAAAGCAGTTCCTGGCCAGTGGTGTCGTATGGACCCACCAGGGGAGACATCCGGAAGGCGTTCGTGATCGCCAGGTCACTGCCCAGTTCCTGCTCGGCCACTGAGATGTTCATGTTGGTGCCCGCGGCCCAGCGTTCATTCAGTTGCTGGGATACCGATACCTTGAAGTTGTAGCGCTCGTAAGATTCACGGATGAGGTTACCTTTCTCGTTCTGGTAGCCGGCGCCGATCACGTAGGAAAGTTTATTGTCGTTGCGTCCCGAGACGGTCAGCCAATGGTTGTTTTGTACCCCGGTGCGGATAAAGTAGTCCGGCCAGAAATAATACTCCTTGTTGGCCACCCGCTTAGCCAGCAGGGGGCTGGCGTCGATGCCGCCTATGGTCTCGTCGTAGGGCGTGCCTTTTTGCAAGGCATCGGAAATATAGGCGTCTTGCCGGTACTCCCACCATTGGTCCCCGTTCATAAAGTCAGGCATGCGGGCCAGTTTCCGGATGCCTATATAACCATCGTAGGTGATGGTGGCGCCCTTCGCGCTGCCCGCCTGGCGGGTGGTGATGATCACGACGCCGTTGGAGCCCCGGGACCCGTAAATGGCGGCGGAGGAGGCATCCTTGAGGATGTCTACCCTTTCGATATCCTGGGGATTGAGAAAGTCGATGTTGTTCACCAGCACACCATCCACTACATACAGGGGGGTGCCACCTTCCAGGGAGTTCTGCCCCCTGATCTGTATCCGGTAACCCGTACCGGCGCGGCCGGAGTTGGCAGAGATGTCCACCCCCGGAACCTGTCCCTCTATGGCCTCCATGGGGCTCAGGGAGCCGCGTGCCGCCACTTGGTCGCCGCCGAGGCTGCCCACAGCCCCCGTCAGATCGGTCTTGCGGATTTCGCCGTAGCCCACCACGACAAGTTCATTCATCTTGTTTTCGCCCTGCTCCATGGATACTTTCAAGGGCTGGCTTCCGTTGGCCGTCATGGAAAGGCCGCTATAGCCCACGTAGCTGAAATCCAGTGTCACCTCTCCGCTGGCGGGCAACATAAAACGCCCTTGGGCGTCAGTTTGGGTGCCGACGCTGGCGCCGCGTATACGTACTGTCACGCCTGGGAGGGGGGCACCGCTTTGCTTGTCGGTCACGGTGCCCTGGATGGACGAAGACTGGGAGAAGGCCACCCTCCAGGCAAGGAGCAAGGTCAGGAACAGGGTAAATCTTTTCATATGACTTTGGTTTTAGGCGGAAGATGCGTATGCAGGACATGTTTGCTGTGGCCGCCAGCCCCGATGGGGTCAGGGTGTGTCCGAGCCTTGTTTCAAAACTAGCATATAGCCTTCCGAAAGAGAAACGTTCATGCAGATTTATTTACGCAATCGTTCCCGATAACGTTCCCGTGAAGCGTGTACAGAAAAATTCAAAGAAGCCTGAAAACGGCCAGGGGCGCGGATGCCGGGCACCTTCGCCGGAGGAGATGACGGCGCAAGAAAAGAAACTATTCACGGTGAAGGATGCACGTAGTTGATTTTTTTGGCCAGGGGTAAGCCCAGGGAGGCCAGGTCCCGCAAAACGATCTCGGCCATGCGGCGGGCGCCCCATTCACTGAAATGCGTATCGTCCCGGCGGCCCTCCGGGTAATGCGGATTTTCCCCCGGCTCCAGGTAATTGAAGAGATCCTTGGAGCGTTCCGGTCCCATGGACTGGATCAGCTGGCGGCTTTCGCGGTCCAGGTCTATGAGGGGTACATGGTTTTCTTTGGCCACGGCCCGCACCAGTTCAGCATATGTCCGGTGGGTATCCAGGAGCTGGCCGGTCGGGTCGAATTTCCGGCGGCCGATCGGGGTGAGCAAGACCGGTTGCGCGCCTTTGCGACGGCTGTCTCCGACAAACTGTTCCAGGTTGGCCCGGAATTCTTCCGGGGTGGTATGGTTCTTCTTCGTGGGTACTTCATCGTTGTGGCCGAACTGGATCAGCACGTAATCCCCCGGTGCCAGGGTCTGCATGACCGATTTCCAGCGGCCTTCGGCCAGAAAGCTCTTGGTGCTGCGTCCGTTCATGGCCCGGTTGTCGATACGCACGGAGGAATCGAAGTAGTCCCGGAAGGGCATGCCCCATCCGGTTTCGGGATAGGCGGTCACGGCTTTGTCTGCCATGGTCGAATCGCCGATCATGTAGACGACGGTACGGGACGCTGGCAGCCACGCCAGAGAGAGGCAGCCTGCGGCCAGCAGGGGCAGGGCTATACGGATCAGGGGGGTGCGCATGAAGACAGATTTACGGTTGAACATTGACCATGCCGGTAAGGCTGTTGAGGTATACCTCCAGGTTGGTATACTGGGTACTGAGGGTATAGTCGTTTGCATCGCCGGGGCTGGCCGGATCCAGTCCATGGCTTGTTTCCCAGCGGTCCGTCATCCCGTCCAGGTCCCGGTCAGGGGCCGCTGGCGCGCTCCGGTAGCGGGGCAGGCCTCCCACGTCCCGGGGGGAGTCGATGATCCCGGAGGGATGGGAGATCCCCTGGCTGTGGACGGAACGGTAGGCCTGGCCTTCATAGGTGGCGCTGCCGCTGCGGGCTTCCCGGATCAGGCGTCTGTCCACCGTATCGCGGCGCGGCAGCAGGGCACCGGCGCTGTCGAGTACCGATATAAAGGCTTCGCGGGCCGTTTGCGTGCGCACCGGAGGACAGGGAAAAGGCCGGTCCCGCCGGGCACGGCGCAGCAGGGCAGCGGCCTCCGGATAAAGGTCAGGCTGCACGCCCAGGGTCCAATTGTCCGCGCTGACCGTAGGGTAGCCTTCCACCACATTGCCCCGGATAAAAAATGATCCGCCATACAGCGTATCGGGGTATACGGCCGCATCGGGGGCGTAATAGTAACTGGTGTACTGCAGGATACGGTGGCGTTTGTTGGCGGGCCTCGCCCGGTGCAGGTCGCCCGGCGTGGCCGGCCCGGGTTTGTAATAGTTGTTGATCATGTTGTAATGCCCGCCTTCGCCACCGTAAGCAGAATTGATCCGCCCCCAGTTGTAGATCACATTGTTCCGGAAGTCGGCGACTTCGGCTTCGGGGTGACCGGTGTACCGGCTGCCGCAAAAACGCGGGGTGCGGCTGCTGTGGCTGGCGAGCAGGTTATGGTGGAAGCTGGCCCGGTTGCCGCCCCATATACCGCCATAGCCGTGATTGCCCTTGCTGTGTATGGAATGATAAAGACTTTCGCTGAGGATGCACCATTGCAGGGTGAAATCCCGGACTCCGTAGAACGACCCCGTCTCGTCGACGGACCAGCTGAGCGAGCAGTGATCGATGATGATATCGTGGTACGGGGAGGGGTAGCGGGTCGAAGTGCAATGCATGGCATCGTCTTCCTGATGACGTGTGTCGCCCAGGCGGCAGCGCAGGTAGCGGATGATGAGGTGGCTGCCTTCGACGGCCAGGCCATATCCCGTCAGGCAAATGCCGTCACCGGGAGCCGTTTGCCCGGCAATGGTCAGGCTGTCTGCGCGAATGATCAGTGCACTGTCCAGGCGAATGACGCCCGATACCGCAAAGACGATGGTACGGTGCGGGGCGCTTACCGCATCGCGCAGGCTGCCGGGGCCGCTGTCTTTCAGGGAGGTCACCCGGTATACACGGCCGCCACGGCCGCCCCAGGCATGCCGGCCTCCTCCTTCCGCGCCGGGAAAGGCAGGGCGTTTGGGGCTGGGCAGGGAGATCTTGTCCGGTATACAGGCTGCCAGCAAAAGCCAAAACAGGCATATCGACATCATGATGAGGCGAGATCGGCGGGTCAGCGACAAGTTTACCCGCTTTGGTCATTTTTTCCAAGAGGAGGTAAACTATTTTTTATGCAATCGTTCCCGACAACGTTCCCGGTCTAAAAACAGGACAGGGCAGGATGGCCGAGGTCCATGGCCGCGTTATATTCGTGGAGCGAGACGCCTGTGATAAGCAACATGTATTCAGGCCCCTAACGGTATGGTGCATACGAAGGATAAGCACGCTGCGGCCATCCAAAGGAAGAAGCCCGGGGGGCGAGCCGGCGATCGTAAATACCTAAAAGGTGTTGGCCCATGCCATAACTGCCGATAGGCAACCCGTTGACCATAGGACCCGCTTACCCGCCATGTGGTGTATACCCGCCTGAAAGATTGATTCTCAACGGGATGGAAGGCCTATAACATTTTCCATGCTAAATCCGGATTTTGGTGTATCTTTTGTCCCGGAACTCAGACAAAGCTTTCCGCCGGCCCTCGCCAGGCGGGAAGGACGGCCGTACAAAGACGGATAATTGTTTGGTAAACACGTATTCCGGGATGAAGTTTGAAGCCCTCACATTGAAGGATATCGCCAAGGCGTTGGACTTGTCTACCTCCACGGTTTCCCGTGCGTTGCGCGACAGTTATGAGATCAGCGAGGAGACCAAGCGCCGGGTCCTGGACTATGCAGAAAAATTCCATTACCATCCGAACCCGGCCGCCCTGGGCCTCAAAGAGAAGCGCACCCGCTCCATCGGTGTCATTGTATCCGAGATCGCCAACAGCTTCTTTTCCCAGGCCATCAACGGCATGGAATCGATCGCTTACGACCGCGGCTACAATGTCATTATCTCCCAGAGCCATGAATCTTATGACCGGGAAGTGGTGAACCTGCAATACCTGGCCTCCAGGTCCATTGACGGCCTGATCATTTCACTTTCTACCGAAACTCAGGATGTCTGCCATATCCGGGAACTGCACGACAAGGGCCTGCCCATGGTATTTTTTGACCGGATTGCCGAGGACATCCATACCCATAAGGTGACAACAGACAATTTCGGAGGTGCTTACAAGGTCGTGGAACATCTCCTGCAACGGGGATATCGTCGCATCGCCCACCTGGCCAATGCCCAGTTTTTATCCATCACCGTGGAGCGGTTGCAGGGGTATCGCCAGGCCCTGACGGATCACGGACTGAGCGTGCCCGCTGAATATGTCCAATACTGTCCCCACGGGGGACTCATGGAAAAAGAGATTGAGAAGACCTTGACGGCCCTGCTGGAACTGCCGGACAAGCCGGAGGTTATTTTCGCGGCGGGCGACAAGCTGAGCACCGGCTGCCTGCGCGTCCTCCGGGCCAAGGGCATTCGGGTGCCTCAGGACATTGCCATCGTGGGCTTCTCCAACTCCGAGCTGATGGACCTGCTGAACCCTCCCCTTACCATCGTGCGGCAGCCGGCCTTCGAAATGGGGCGGGTGGCCACCGAACTGCTGGTCAACCTGATTGAAAGCCGGCGTCCCGTGACGGATTTCGAAAGACGGGTGCTGCCCACCGAAATGCTCATCCGCGATTCGAGTGTGCACAAACAGGAAAGCGGTGCCCTGGTGGAACCCTGATCAGGGATCGAGCCTGGACAGGGGGATCAGCCGCACAGGCCCCAGCAGGCCGGAGGGCACCGGAGCCCAGGCTGCTGTTTCCAGAGGCCGGTACTGCATATTGACCACGTTGATATCGTAAAAGAATTTCCAGTTCCACCCCCGGCGTTCCGCATCCGCGATCCTGTTGGCGCCCAGGTTGGTGACGTCTACCTCCAGGATATTTTGCCCCGGACGCAGGTATGGCCCTATGCGCACAGAAAAAGGCAAGCACCAAAGCTGCCCGACGGCATGCCCGTTTATACGGACATCGGCGCTGAAATCTACGACGCCCAGATCCAGCAGCCAGTCGTCCGCCGCTGCCTGGGGCATGGCAAAGGTCGTCCTGTAGGTGGCGGTGCCGGAGAAGGCTGCCGCACTGTCCCCCAGGCCGGTCCAGGTACGGAGGGTATCCAGCGTCCAGGTCCCCCGGGGCATGGGGGCGCCTTTGATGAAACGGAGGGTCCAGGGGCCGTCCAGTGTCCGTGGCTCACCCGAAGCCCGCATGTAGGACCAGGCATGTCCCGGCGGCAGCTCTTCCGGAAAGGTCCGGACGATGAGCGACTGACCGGGTGCCAGTTGCAGGTACAGGCCGCAAGAGTCTTTTTCCCGGGCCAGGCGTGCCTGACCGATGTGGCCGGTGGCGGGGTCGTACAGCACGGCGCTGGCGGGCGTTCCAGCCAGCTTCACCCAATGGTCTACCCAACCCGCCTGCAGGTTGGCGATGAAATATATCTTCTCCTGGCCGTTCCGCCGCCGGATAAACCGCAGCCCCGCCTCCGGAAAACCTTCGGCCGGGATGCCGGTCAGGGCCATGAGCTCCGTCCGCCCCGGCCCGGTCAACAGCCGGCCTTGGCCCAAGGGCCTGGAACTGTTGAGGCGTAAGACCCGCTCGGCAGCTATCAGGCTCAACTGCCGGTCCCTCAGGCGCCGTCGCTGCGACAGGTCCCGCAGGCCCGGAACATCACCGGGCAGGTGTTCCAGGAAAACGACCGTAGCGCCGCCGCGGGCCAGGGCCAGGATGCGTTGCAGGGTGCTGTCCGGCATATGGTCGCATGGGGGGATCACCAGCGCCTTATAGTCCCCTCCCGGCACACGGATATCCCCGCCGGAGCTGGCAGCCAGGTCCAGCTGAGCGTCGGAAATATAGTCGATGCCGTACCCCGCCGTCATCAGGGCCTCGCAGGTCCGGTGAAAAGCAGAGCGGCCCAGCCATTCGTCGGCGTTATTGATGCTCAGGGGGTACAGGCGGCCGGGCCCTTTCTTCGCCCAGATATCCTGCAGGGGCCAGTAGACCAGCAAGTCGTTGTCTGGCTGTCCGGCTTGCAGAAAAGACTGTGCCCGGGCGATGTATTCGTCAAAGGCGGGCATCTCTGTCCACCAGCTGTTGTACGGTGTAAAATTC
>CBINPH010000022.1:0-16316 GCA_966252445.1 uncultured Chitinophagaceae bacterium
GTCGAATCTAATACAGTGACTATGACTGTTTACACAAAATATTTTACACTCTCGTATTTTATGAGGCATACGCTTTTCTTGCTGTTGCGTCTCGTAAAAAAGCATCTACAATAGCAAATAGGTGAGCCTTATCATCATCTTTGAGGCTCTCAATATCCTGCAACCGCTTCACGGTTTTTTTATCCAGCTTGCTGTGTACGCCTTCACCAGCCAGATAATCTAATGAAACCCCGAAAGCCCGTGGCACGATAGATGCACATACTATCTGCTCAAGTTGTCTTCAAAGAATACCTTGGAAGATTTAAAAAAACAATATTATCACAATTACGAGGAGAATTGGTATATGCATAAAGAATGTTCAGAACGGGGATAATAAAACTTGTTAAAGAGCGTATTGAATAGTTGATGAAAACGATATTAATTATTACCATATTATTTTTTACAATGGGGTGTTCCAGTAAACATTCGACCAAGTATATATTGTTGAAGGCATTTCGGATGTATATTTTTGCTGCATAACAAAAACATAAACACATGGAAGAAGCAACAATGGGAATAGTCCCGCATTCAAAAATCAACGAGGAGACGATAGGTTCTCTAATGTCTCAGCGGGAACAAAGTGGAATATCAGTCAAAGAATTCTGCAAGAGCCACCAAATGACCGAAGCGGCTTACTATCAAACAGAGAAATGAGATAGAAATAGTTTTTGACTCCTACAAGAACTTTCTTAAGGCTGATTTGATGTATATGCAGAATTGTTACATACTTGAACGCTGGTTAACTGCAAACTTTATTGCCATGCTTGCCTATCATAAACTCTATATAAGGCTACGCGAAGTAAAGAAGTTGAACAATTATTCCCCCAAAGATATTATTGAGCTCAGTAAGTCCATCTATATGCTCAAAATACGCGATAAATGGAATCGTTCTGAAATTACCAAGAAGACCCTCGACCTGTTCACCAAACTCAAAATAGACTACCTAATTTAGCGGAGTTAGGGATTAATGAATTTTGATATATGACACAGTTCATTTTACAGCCTCCTGCTAGGTTTCCCACCTGGGATGCGGGAAAACTCTGCCCGGACGGCACCCTCAATAGTTCTGCGTGATCTCCGTGATGGCTTCGCCGATGTTGCCGTTGGGCATCTGGATATGGAGCAAGCCAGCCAGTGTCGGCGCAATGTCCGTCATATGCACCGTTCTGTTCGTGGCGCCATGCGGGATGCCCCATCCCATAAAAACTAGGGGGATATGGACATCGAAGGGGTTCCAGTTGCCATGGGTGGTTCCTGTACCACCTTTGTGGCCGCTGAACCAGCCCGGGTTCGGGATGATGATGACGGGACCGGCGCGCTTGGCGTTGTAACCGTTGGTGATCATCATCTTGAGTGGCTGAGGGATGGGCGCTTCGCCAATGTGGTCAATGTCCACCGCATACTGCACACCATCCTGCACACGGAGGAAATCGACGGTCGCTTTCTTGATCGCCTCATAGTCCAGGGCCTTTTCACGGATCTTCTTCAGGTCATAATTGATATGGTAGTTGGCGCCGGAAAGCACCAGCTTGGCTACACCGAAACGGGCAGCCAGGGTGTCGTTAAGTTGACGCCCGAGGTCACCGGCCTCCAGGAAGTCCGCTGGAATATGGTGAGCCTGCATGAAACCGATGGCATGAGCGGCCCCGTGGTCAGCGGAGAGAAAGACTGTATACTGGCCCTTGCCCACTTTCTGGTCCAGGAACTGAAAAAAGGAAGCCAGGTCCTTGTCCAGACGTAGGTAGGTGTCTTCCACTTCTATGGAATTGGGACCAAACATGTGTCCGACGTAATCCGTAGAGGCGCAGTTGATGGTCAGGAAATCTGTAACAGGTCCGTTGCCCAGGCCGTACCCTTCGACGGCAGCGCGGGCAAATTCCAGGGTAAGGGTATTGCCGAAAGGGGTCTGCCGCAGGGACCCGTGACTTTGCTTGTAAATGTTCGCCATATCATGCGGGAAGACGGAGGCCTTTTCTCCCTTGAACTTGCCCTCCCAGGGCTCGTCGTCGGCCGTGCTCTGGACATAGGTGTTAATCGGATACAGGGTGTTCCATCCCCCGGCCAGCAGGCGGGTCGGCTCGTCTTTTGCATTGAAAGCCTTAACCCAGTCAGGCAACTCCTGCATGTAATAGGTGCTTGTAACAAAATCTCCCGACTTGTCGTCCATCCAGAAAGCGGCGTTGGCGGCATGGCCGGCAGGCAGGATGGCCGCCCGGTCCTTGAGCGAGACCCCGACTACGCGTGAGCGGAAGTTAGTGGCCAGCCGCAGCTCGTCGGTGATGGTGGATACCAATAAGTTGTTGGGGGACATCCGGCCCGCATCGCCGGAGGCGCCTACGGTCTGCTGGGCATCGTCTTCCGTGCAATACATGCTCTTGCCCGTCTGCTGATCAATCCAGTCATTACCGGTAATGCCGTGGATGGCCGGCACCGATCCCGTAAAGATGGTCGTATGGCCAACGGCTGTAAACGAAGGCAGGTAGTTGATCAGGGTGTTTTCGCAGGAATATCCTTCATTCAGCATCCGCTTGAAACCTCCTTCGCCATAGCGGTCATAATACCGGTACAGGTAGTCCCAACGCATCTGGTCTACGACGATGCCGACCACCAGCTTGGGACGTGACAAAGACTTTCCCTGTGCGAAGGCCCGGCCGGCAGGCAGGGTTACCATGAATGCGGCGAAAGCGATGAGGGTCAGGGCAATTTTTTTCAACATGGGAAGTGATTTAAACAGTTTGAGCGTCCGCGTTTACCAAAAACGAAGATATTAAACTTCGCCAGAAAATGTAAGGTGGGATGACGAGCGGTGCAAAGTAGGTCAGCGAGCGTACAGGCCCGGCAGCCCGTTCATGCTTTTGAAGAGGAAAGAGTCGCCCTCCAGGGCAAACCAGGTAGGCGCCGCATTGTCCAGAAAAAACCTCCGGTAATGCTTCACCGGCATCCCCAGGCGCCAGCACAGGTAAAAGCGGTTGACGCCGTTATGCCCGACCACCAGGATATTGCCGGACGGGTGCCTGCGCTGGGCGTCCTCATAAAAACCGCTTACGCGTGCGATGACCTCTCCCGCTGTCTCTCCGGTCCCGCCGGCCCGCACATGTTCCGGATCTTCCATCCAGCGTTGCCAGAGGACAGGATCCTCCGCAATGAACTCTTCCTTGGACTTGCCCTCCCAGGCACCGAAATCCGTCTCGATCAGGCGATCATCCACTTCCACCGGTGCGCCGCCGCCGGCCACCTGTGCAGTATGCACAGACCGCACCAATGGCGAAGCATAGACGGCATCGAAGGTCAGACCTTTCAGCTGTTGACGGACCGCGCGTGCCTGGGCTTCTCCCCTTTCCGTCAGCGGAAGATCAGTCCGGCCGCAGTAACGGTTGCCTTCAGCATTCCAGCGGGTTTCTCCGTGGCGGAGCATATATACATTCAGCATATACTTTCATTGATGTACCCATGGCGCCGCAACAAGTCCTTGAAGCGGCGATAGGGCTCTTCATATTGGGCGATCATGGCCTTATCGGGGCGGACCACCTGGGCATTTCTGGCCATGGCCCCGGCGGCCTCCATGATGTCGCTGTACCGCGTCTTGGAGGCCGCCAGGATAGCGGCCCCGAAGGCGCCGCTCACCTCTTGCTTTCTGTAGACAGGCAAAGCTAATACATGCGCCCGAATGCTTAGCCAGGTCTCCGACAGGCTACCGCCCCCCGCGCTGAAGACCGCTTTGATCTTTTCCCCCGACAACTGCTCGATCCGTTCATAGGCCAGACGCTCCAGGTAAGCCACTCCTTCCATGCCGGCGGCAAAACGCTCAACCGGGCGCAGTCCTTCCGGAGCAAAGCCTCTGGCGTCCGGCGCCACAAAGGGAAAGCGCTCTCCTTCCCGCAGCAAGGGCCACAGCAGCAAGCCGGTAGGCAACAAGGTCCTGGCTTCGGCCTCAAGAGCTTCCAGGTCCCGCCCGAATTCCAGGGCAATCCAGTCAGCGCCGGTATTGCTGGCGCCTCCGGGCATCCAGAAGCCCTCGGGATGCCGGTGGCTGTACAAACTGCCTTCCGGATCCCGGATCTCACTGCGGGTGACGCCTTTGATGACCATGGTGGTCCCAATGGTGGTGTTCCAGGATCCGGGCTGTACCGCTCCTGAGGCGACCTGAGAGGCGCAGCCGTCGGTCAATGGGGCCACGATGGTTATCTCCCCTGAACAACCCAGCGATTGCGCCAGGGCCGGTAGCAGCCGGCCCAGTGGCGTGCCTGAAGGCTGAACCGCTGGCAGCCAGGCGGACTGCAGGGGCAATCGTTCCCAGAGGTATGACGGCCAGGCCAGGGTGTGGAGGTCATATCCGGACTTGAGCGCATTGGTGTAGTCCGTCACATCCCATCGCCCCGAAAGCCTGGCGGTGATGTAATCCGCGGCGTGCACCCATCGGCTGATCTTTGCGGCCTGCCCGGGAAACTGCTCCGCATACCAGACCATCTTGCTGAGGCCGCAGGAACTGTTAAAGGCTGTGAAGCCCTGGAGATGCAGCGCGCTGGCTGCCGCCCTGCATCGCGTTGCCGCATCGGCGGAACGGGGATCGCTGTACATAATGGCCGGGTGCAGGGGCTGGTTGTCACGGTCCAGGGGAATGACCGTCCCCGAGGTGGACGTTACAGCAATGGCTCCCGCCATGCCCCGGATGGAAGGGCACTGATCCACCATCTGATGCAGGCAGGCCAGACAGGCCTGCCACCAGGCTTCCGGAGACTGCTCTTCTCGGGAGCGCTCCGTCAGGGGGAAATCTTTGCTGGCCCTGGCCAGCACCGCTCCGGTACTGTCCACCAGCACCGTACGGGCCCCCTGGGTCCCCACATCTATCCCAATAAAAAACGCTGCTTTCATGTGTTGTCTCCTGCCGCCCGGTCCGCCGGGCTTAGGTCCCAATCTGCCGGAAATCCTCACGGGTCTTTTTCCACTGTTCGTAAAGCCGCTGATATCGTTGCCGGTCACCAGGCATCACCCGCGTCACAGCGGCATCGCCGGCCACCGAGCCTCCCAGGGCCTCGTGACAGATCAGCGCAGCCCCGGTCACCGAGGCCTGGCGGAACCCTTCCCGCAGGCGGATCTCTTTACCGGTAAGTCCCGCTATGCAACGGGTGAGGAAAGGGCTCAACATCCCTCCTCCGCAGGCCCATACATAATCCTCTCCGTAATCCTCCAGGCTCACCAGGCTGTCCAAATTTTCACGGACCGAGCAGGCGATGTCCCAAAGAATGGCCCAGGCAAAATCTGCCCGGGTGAGCCCGGCGGACACCGGCGCCGGGAAAAGAAAGCCCCCCTTCGTGAGCGGAGTCTTCTCATCGGCGAGCAGGGTACCCAGGGAGGCCATGCAGGCCGGTTCCTCGATCCGGTCCAGGTCCGCTTCTATCTCTTCATACGTCTCCCGGGGATAAAATGCGGCTTTGAGGCGCTGGTAGTTCAGACCGGTGACCCCACAGTTGGTTTCCAGGATAAACTGTCCCTCCGTCACATGGCGGTTCGTCCAGGTCCTTTCCTGATCATCGAGCGTATAGCGGCTGACAATCCGGGTCACGGGTGTGGTGGTACCCGACACGATGACAATATCCCCAGGCAGCGGCATGGTGCTTTTTATGGCCAGCTGCGTATCGGCTCCGCCGACGATGACAGGAGTATTTTCGTCCAGCCCCCATCGACGGACCAGCGCAGGATCTACGGGACCGAGCACCGTACCTGCCGCGCGTAGCGGTGGGAGGCGCTCAGCCGGCACTTGGAACAGTTCGCAGAGTTCAGGCGACCAGGATGCCTTTTCCACGTCGTAGAGCAGGGTCTCCGAAGCCTGGGAATGCTCATAACCCATCACCCCGCTGAGCTTGAAAGCAGCCCAGTCGCTGATGCTCAACAGGCTGTTCCACCGCCCTCGGATCTCCGGATGGCGCTCGAGCAGCGCCACCAGCTTCAGGGCAGAGAACAAAGAGCTTGGATAACGCCCGGTCAGGGTGTAGACGCGGTGCGGATCACTGATCATGGACGCCCATTCCCTGCCTCTGTGGTCATGGTTGGGCAGTCCGGTCAATGCTGTCCCCCTGGCATCCAGGACCACGATACCCTCCCGCTGGCTGCTCGTCGTCACGGCCCGAATCCGGATCTCCGGAAGGCCGCGGAGCAGGCGTTCCGACATGGCGGCCAGAGCCTCCCACATGTGCTCCGGATCAAAGTGCAGGGCGTCAGGATACAGGGGATCTTTTTCGTACATCACATCGGAGCGGACCAATCCATAAATGGTCCCGTCAGCACCGGCAGCCGCCACCCGCATGTTGCCGGTGCCGATGTCTATGACCAGGTAAGCGTCTTTGCGATCCATATTGTCGTTCGTTTGGTGGCCACCAGTACTTATCCTGATGGCCCTGCACAATGCGTTTATTTTTCCATGGCGAGTTCGGCCTTGTTCGCCAGATGTACCTCATCGCGGCGTCCGGCGAACCAGTTGGTGAGGTTGGCGTTCATGATGTCGGCATGATGATCTTCAACCTCGAAGGTCGCCCCCGCAATATGCGGGGTGGCGAGGACCTGCGGCATATGGATAATGCGGTAGTCCAGGGCATCGGGCGGCTCCCGGTCGAACACATCCAGGATGGCGCCCCTTATCTTCCGCTGTTCGAGGGCTTCCAGCAAGGCAGCCCTGTCCACCACCATGGCGCGGGAAGTGTTCACGAAGACCGCGTCGCGTTTCATCATCGACAGCAGCCGGGCGTCAATCATCTTTTCCGTCTGCGGGGTGGCCGGCAGATGCATAGAAACAATGTCCGACTCGCGGAAAACATCTTCCAGGCTGACCTGCTGCGCCGGCGCATCCGCCTGGGAGACATAGGGATCATAATACAACACCGGGCAAGGCAAGGCGCGCACCATGGCGGCAATGCGCCGGCCGATGGCCCCAAAGCCCACCATGCCGATCGTTTTCCCGGCCAGCTCATGGCCCTTGAACTGCAGGTATGAATCGTGTGCACCACTTGCCCACTTTTCATCCTCCAGCCATTGACAGGCGGCCAGCGTATGGCGCAGGAAGGTGATCACATTCGCCAGAAACATCTCCGCTACCGCCTGGGCATTGCGGGCGGGTGTAAAAAAAACCGGTATGCCTTGGCGACTGGCGGCCTGCAAATCCACATTGGAGGGCGTACCTCTGCAGACGCCAATGAAAGCCAACGGCGGCATAGCCTCTATGACAACGGCGCTGACCTTGTCATGTTCCGTGATCAGGGCTCCGGCCTCCGATGCTTTTATGAGGGCCAGAAGTTCGTCCTCATTATAGGCGCGCCCTTGCGTCTTCCAGGGCCGATAAACCACCGGGCCGATCGTCTCCTGGAGCGTCTTCCGGGCCTCCTCATGATAGGGCGCAGTGATGAGTATGTGCATGTTTTGGGTTTGATTTCATTCAGCATTGTGCCGCGCTCCGGCGGCGGATCTCAGTCCTGAGGCAGGGCCATGGTGCTGGCGGCATGGGCGGTCTTGGCGTTGTCCGGCAAGGTGATGAACCTGGTCAGGATAGCACTGATAAAATACAATATGGCCAGGATCCAGACCACGCCGCCGTTGCCCAGCCATCCAATGAAGATCCCGACGATCGCCGGCCCCACAAAAACAGGCAGGCCGGCACCCAGGTTAAGGATGGCCATCGCCGCGCCCTTGTCCTTGCGAACCAGCGAGGGCACCAGGGCAGACAGGGGCACATAGCCGGCCAACAAGGCGCCCCAGAGCACGCCGGGGATGAGGATCAGCCAAAAATGGCCACCCACCCATTGTGGCGTATAATAGAAAAGCAGGGTAGTGATGCCACAGCCGACACCCCCGAACCACATGACCGTATTGCGCCAGCCCATGCGATCCCCGACAAAACCGAAGATCAGGTTGAAAATGATATTGCTGGTGAAGATGGTCCCCCAGATCTGGAGCCACTGGGTGGTGCTGATTCCGTATTGGGCCATATAGGTGGGCAGAAAGACCGGGAACGCGAATTGCGCCGTCGTGTTGATGATTCGCACGATGCCGCCCAGCAAGACCTTGGGTTCTTCGCGGACGATGGTCAGCCCTTTCAGCAATTCCTGCATGCGAGCCTGCATCGCTCCCTTGTCGGTATGGAAATGATCCCGGTTGATCCACAACGCGAACAGGGCACCGATCATCACCCACAGCAGGGCGCTCCAGAGGGTGTCAATGTATCCCAGGTGATGAATGGCCCAGCTGGAATAGTAAGCGCCCAGCACATTCAGGCCTCCTGTAAACACGAACCAGAACCAGCCCACGGCTGCGCCGAGTCGCTTCTGGGGACTGCGGTAGGTGATCCATACCAGAAACGAATAGGCAAACAAGGGATACCCGAAGCCCCGCAACGCATAGGTCAACAGCATAACCGGAAAATGAAGCTGGGGAATCCCGTACCCCACAAAGCCGACCGTACCCAACACGTAGAGGATCAGGCCCAGCCACATCGTCTTGCGGGCACCGAAACCCTCAGACAAGACGCCGGAGAACCAGGATGATACGGCGATGGTCACCCCATAGACGGTAAAGAGGGATGCCGATTGCTGTATCCGCATTCCGTGCTCGATCAGGTAGGGGCTGAGCCAGCCCTGTTCCAGACCGTCGCCCATCATGAAGATCAGGATGCCGAGGTAACCCCAGGCCAGGGTACGCGGAATACCGACACGGTCCAGGAGGGTGTCGGAGGCCGCATTGTTCGTGGGTTGTATGGCCATGTTTGGATGATTTGTAGAACGACAGAAGTGGTGTGGTCGAAACGTATGTTGATCAAAGGGTCGGATGCGTGCGGAGGGCCTCGGCCACTTCGATGGGGCGGTCGGACTCAATGATGTCTATGCCCTCGGCGATCAGGCGGCGATACTCCTCGGCTCTTTGGCCGGCATCGGGTAGCTTGTCAATACTGGGTCCTGCACCGATCATGACTTTTACGCCACGGGCATGGAGCAGGGTGATGAGGGCTTTGTTCTCTTCGGTGATCTTGGGTCCGATATAGGCGATCAGGAAATTGGCCCAGGGCACGCCCGAAGCCGCATATGCGTCGAAGGCTTCCCGCGTGAGTATCCAGGCCGAAAACAGGCTGCGATGGTCAAAATCATAGAAAAACCGGGCCTCGCTGGCATCGTGCACCGTGAACATGACGTAGGCGAAAGCATGGTGCTTTTTCACCAGCTCGGCTTTCATGGCCAGGGGCACATCCTTGACGTCGAGGTTGAGCAGGGTCTTGCCCTTTCCCCAGCGTATGGCTTCTTCCAGCGTAGGCAGGTGGTAAGGTGTGAGCCGACCGTCCAGGTCTTTTAAGCGCAGCGCCCGTACCTCGGCCAGGGTATGTGCATTGAGCCGGCCATGGCCGTTGGTCGTACGTTCCAGCTTGTCGTCGTGCAACAGCACAATGCCACTGTCGCGCGTCAGGTGGGGATCGATCTCGAACATGGCCGGGGTGGCGCGCAAGGTATGCTCGAAAGTGGGGATACAGTTCTCCGGGTAACCCGGCAAGGCCCCACCCCGGTGGCCGCTGATGATCGGCGCTCCCTCCCCGGTATACCGGAAATAGGCCTGCGTCTGCCGTACATTGTTGAAGGCCTGGTAATGCGGCTTCCCGGTCTGTGCCGAGACGGCCAGGGTAGACATCAGGCCAAGGCATACTCCCGGAATCCACCCCAGGAACGGATGCTTGTTGTTCATGGATATTGTTTTGTTCGGTTGTCCTGTGCCGGTGCTGCGGTTCCGCGGGCTGAACGCCGGAGACCTTATATTTCTGACAGCAGCTTAAAAAGGCTTGCCGCTCTCCTGCTTCAACCCCTTGCCGGAAGCTATCCGGTACAAACCGCCTTTTCAAAAATAAAAGTAAAATAAACTTTACTAAACAAAAATTAAATATTTGATAAGTATGTGAAAGATCAGGCGACCGAATCCCAAACAAACTTTTTACCGGTAGGTAGCTTACAATAAATTGATTATAATTATATTATAACCCTAAAAACGAATCCCTCCAGGGGACATGGGCGGAACTGAGGTAGATTTCATAGTTTTGAAAAATTAAAAATTCTTATCTTTTCAGGAAAACCAATGTGCGCTCCCCGGTTCCACATCGGTACCCAGGGAAGCCTCTTTGATCCATCAGCCATGGTAAAGAAGCCCATGAAGAACAGCACGGACAGGCATGCATTCATCCTGCAAAAACTGCAGGAGAGCGGCCGGGTCACCATTGACGAACTGAGTGAACTGACGCGGGTATCCGGGGTAACCATCCGCAAAGACCTCAAAATGCTGGAAGAGAAAAACCTGCTGTTCCGGACCCGCGGAGGAGGCTCCATGAGCAACCCGTATACGATGGAAAGGCCCATCAACGAAAAAGAATCCATCCATGCCCGGGAAAAGGAACTCATCGCCAGAACGGCCTTGTCGATCATCGGCGAGAACGATTCGATCATTATCGGTTCGGGAACAACCGTGTTCGCCCTGGCGAGAATGCTGCATCCCAGCAAACGCCTCACGGTTATCACGCCCGCGGTCAAGGTAACCCTGGAATTGAGCCAGCGGCCTCATGTGGAGGTGCTTCAACTGGGCGGACTGATACGGCCGAATTCCTCTTCGGTGGCCGGCGCCACCGCCGAACAGACGCTGGAAGAAATTTCCTGCGGGGTCCTGTTCCTGGGCGTAGACGGCATAGACCTGGACTTCGGGTTGTCCATCACCAACCTGACGGAAGCCAGTCTGAACAAGAAAATGATCGAGGCGGCGCAGGTCGTGGCTGTCCTGGCTGACAGCACGAAATTCGGCAAACGGGGCCTGGGAAAGGTCTGCGATTTTGACCAGGTCCACTATGTGGTCACGGACGAAGGCGTGTCTCCCCACATGGTGAAACAACTGGAAGAGCGTGGCGTCAAGGTCATCGTCGCCGGCCGGGACGCCTGAGCGCCTGGGGCCGCCACAGCCGGCCCGGCGTATCAATGATAGCCCACCAACAGCCGCTCCAGCGACGCACCCAGCAACCGGTAGCCTTCGGCATTCGGGTGCAGGCCATCGACAAAAAGCTGCTCCTGTATCCGGCCGTCTGCGCCCAGCAGCTTCCGGCCGGGGTCGGCAAAGGAGACCCTGGCCTTCCCGGCCAGCAGGGCCATTTGCCCGTTGAGGGCCCGGACCCGCGCTTCCTGCCCGCGCCGGGGATAGATCCCCAGCATCAGGATATCCGCCGTCGGCTGCCTGTTCCGGATGGCCCTGAGCAGCATGTCGAGACCGGTGATGATGTCGCGATCGCTGTCCAGCCCTATGTTGTTGGTGCCGATCATCAGGACCACCTTCCTGGCCCTGTATCCGTCCAGTTCGTCATGATAGACCCGCCAGAGTACATTTTCCACCCGGTCCCAGCCGAAACCAAAATTGCGCATACCCAGGGGATCCAGATACTTTTTCCAGGAGTCCGCTCCCCGGTGCAAGGGCGCAGCCGGTTCTCCGCCCCAATAATGGGTAATCGAATTACCGAGGAAGACCATGGTCGGGGGATGTGCCTTGTTCATCTTGAGCAGGGCCTGATGCCGGGCATCCCAGTCATAATAGCCGTCCCTGTACTGTATGCAGGGTTGCGTTGTCGACAGCGAACCTTTCGGTTCCTGCAGGATTTCCCGGATGATTTTCTCATAAGCCCTGGCGTATTTCTCCATGCCTACATCATTGGGGTGCACCCCGTCGACCGTGCTCTCCATATCCAGGGCTATGCTATCCGAGGATAAAAAATAAACGTCTTTGGTGGCGCCGGCGACCAGGTCCGTGAAGGCCTGGCGTGCAGCGGCGTTGACATGTTGGAAAAGGCTGTCCCTGCGCCGGTCCAGGGCACCGATGCTGGCGTCGGCATCTTCTGCAATGAGGATGGGCACACCGGGACGGGCCTTCTGCAGGGCGAACACCGTCGCCCTCAGCCGGGCGATGATGGTATCGCGGGGAAAACTGGTCAGGTTAGGGAAACAATCCAACACGAAGAGCTTCGCATCAAGTTCACCGAGCAGGGCGGACACGGCAGGCTCCAGGCGGCCATTGCCCGAAAAAGCCAGGTTGATGACCGGGCGGTCCAGTCGCCGGCCCAGCAGGGCCGGCCAGGCCATGCCCGGCCGGGAGGCGCAGCCTCCCTGGGCAATAGAGGTGCCGTAGACCACAATAGGCTTATCAGCCCTGGCGGGCAAGGGTTGGAGGGCGATGCTGTCGGGCACCCCTATCTCCAGCCAGGAAACCTGGTTGTACAGGGGCAGGTATAAACGATATTCCCGCTGATAGTCCCCGGGCAGGTGCTGAAAATGATATTCGATGGTATCGCCGAACGCATAGCTGCCGCTGCTCCATTGCCAGCGCCCATCCTTATCGATGCCATAGAGGTCCACTCCGCTGACACCGGTAGAGGGCATGTGGGGCATGTTCAGCCGCTGGGTGACGGTGTAACGAACCCGGATATCCTCAGCCTTCGTACGGAAACGGAGCATCAGCCCGGCGCTGTTGCGGGAGAGCCCCCAAACAACGGGCCGCACGGACTTTTCCGCGCGGGCGGGAAAACGGTCATAGGGAAGCGCAGTCCGGCCCGGCCATCCCTGGCCTTCCAGGACCGGGAAGTTGGCCTTTGCAGGATTCCACCAGCGGTAACTGGTTTGCTGGCCGGATGCAGCCTGGCCCCAGAGGAGCACGCCGGCCATGCATGCTGAAAATATCGCTTTCATCGACGGTTGTTGTCCGGTTAGTGTCCCCTGCGCGGAAGACGAAGGATTAATGTAAACCTTTGTACAGGTCAGGGTAGTCGGTGATGGCGCCGTCGGCGCCCATGTCCTTCAGCCGCTGGATTTCTTCCAGGGTGTTGGGGGTCCAGGGGATGACCAGCACCTGCTGGTCATGGAAGGCCTTGACCAGCTCAGGCGTGACCAGGCTATATTCCGGGCTGAAGATATCCGGCTTGAAGCCCAGCTCCGCTATATAATCGGAGGCGGATTTTTTGTTCTTGGCGCCGACAAGAAAAGAAGTCTTGACGTCGGGGTAGCGCTGCCGGACCAGCCGCAGCGCACGCACGTCGAAGGACTGGATCATGGTCCGGGACGCAATGCCTTTGTCTTCGATGATCTTCAAGGCTGCATCCACGTAAGCTTCGAGGCCGGAATAGTTCTTACCGTCGGCTTTGGGGCTGGACTTGATTTCGATATTGTAATGGTTGACAAAATTCTTGCTGCGTGCATAGCTTTCCACCGAGTCGATCAGCACCGACAGCAGGGGCTTCACGGCATGAATCTTCTGCTGTTGCGGAAATCCCGGGTGAGGCTTCATCCCGACGTCATACTTTGCAATGCTGTCATAGGGCATGTCATAGAGCAGTCGGCTGTAACCGTCCTGCTTGCTCATCGTATCTCCCTCGGGGGTCAGGCAGAAGTCGGCATTGAAATAACTGTCATGGGAGACAACGATCTGCCCGTCATGGGACATCTGCAGATCCATCTCCAGGGTGCAGCCGTAGTCAATGGCGTTTTTTTCCGAGGCGATGGTGTTCTCGGGCATCAGGCCCCGGCCACCCCGGTGGGCCTGCGCATCAAAGCTTGCCTTCTGTGGTCCCTGGCAGGAAGAAAAGGAGATCAACGCGGCAGGGAGCAGCGTCAGCAAGCTGCATTTAGTCCATAGCATAGGTATGATTTAGTGGTCAGGGCGGCAGGCCGCCAAAAAAAGCTTTTCATTGTGGCCTCAGGCCGTTGACCGGCCAATGGCCGGGTCACTGAATCCCTCTTCTCCCGTTTCCACCTTTCCGGCATACCGGGCTGCATACCCGGCATACCCGTTCACTTCCACGCCGAGGTCGTACCAACGGTCGCTGCGGCTCAGGTCCAGCACGACGCTGCGCTTTTCGCCCGGCTTGAGCGACCGGCTGACGGGCGGGTGTCCGTAGGCGTGGTCGCGCAGCCTGATGTCGAGTGGCTGTTCACCGGTATTGGCCAGGGTCAATGTCAGATTGCCGCTGAGGCGGTCCTTTTTGCGCCTTTGGCGCTCATAGGTCGCTTCGATGCGCAGCGGGGGATCATCCGCTCCGCCCCGAAATTCCCGGAAAAAGCCGTTGGGCCCATGCAGCCGCAGATGATAACGGCCGCCTTCAAAAGCCTCCAGGGGCCAGCGGTCGTCCAGCGCATCACCGGCCCGTACCGCATAATTCCATACTCTTCCTGCCTCGTAGCTTTTCTCTTCCTTTTCCTCGCTGCCTTCCTTCCAGTAGGGCTCGGTGGTATAGACCCGGAAGGGCGATCCTGCAGCGTCCGCCCCGAAAACATCCCGGCGGGCCTGCATGGAGATGGTGAAAAACTTACGGTCCTCGCTAAGACCTCCGTCGGCATAGAGCTCGTAAGGCAGGGCGCAGGCCGGCCTTTTACCCGGCTCCTGCCGGGGCATGAGGGCCGAACCCGCAGGATCCCGTACAATGGCCTCGATATCTTCCGGGGACAGTTTCCTGAAACCGGACGGCTCGTCCTTGAAGCGCGCATTGTAGATCTGCTCGATAAACGTGTCCTTGGCCAGGAACGGCAATGCGTTGTCCGCCCCTTCCTGGTAGGTTGTAAAGGCAGAGCTGAGATCCCCACATACCGTCCGGCGCCAGGGCGTGATGTTCTCTTCCCGAATCTCCTTGCCATACTTGCGGTGGAGAAACTTCTCCAGGAACTGCAGGCAGGAGGTATGGTCCAGCACTTCCGAACAGACCTTACCGCCCCGGCTCCAGGGAGAAGCGACGATCATTGGCACGCGGAAGCCCAAACCAATGGGGCCGCCCCGGGCTTCGCGGCGGGGAATGCCCTGGCCCAGCTCCTGTTCCAGGCGGATAAACTCGGCCCTGGTGTTCATGTCGGTGGATGTCTTGCCCGAATGCGGCTGGTCGGGATCGGGCGGCACGAAAGGAGGTACATGATCAAAATACCCGTCGTTCTCGTCGTAGGTGAGGATGAAGATGGTCTTTTTCCATACTTCAGGGTTCTTGGTCAGAATGTCCAGGATCTCCGAGGTCAGCCAGGTCCCGTACCAGGGAGCGCTGGGGTGGTCGGAAAAATTCTGGGAGGGTACCAGCCAGGAGACGGTAGGCAGCTGGCCCGCATCAACATCCCGGCGGAATTCATACAGGACGTCGCCCTTGGGCACCGGCAGGGTCCGCTGGACGCCGTTGTCTTCATAGGTAAGTGTGGTCAGAGTCCGGTAATCCGGGTCCCCGGCATTGGTGGAGAACGCCTTCTTAAAGAGGTTCTGCTCATGCGTCGACAGGCGTTCGAAATTTTCCTGGCTCCACTTGCTGCGGGCCTCCCGCGTATCGCGGAGCACCTCCTTTTTCTTGTCGATCTCCCGCTGCAGCTTGGTATAGCCCGTATCCGAGGGATCCATGGCCTGTCGCTTCTTCTCCAGGGCGGCTATTTGCCCCGGCAGCTCCTCGGCCAGTTTATCCAGGCCCTGGACATATCTTTCATAGAAACGCACATTGTACTGGGACAGGTATTCCAGGGGATTGCATCCAAAATTGGAGAGCCAGCTCCGCTGTTCACCCGTAAAGCCGCCCCCTGCCGAGATGTCGTTTTGATAAACCTTCCAGGAAACGCCCTGTTCCTCCAGGCGCTCGGGGAAGGTCTTCCAATGGGCTTCCCCGTAGGGAATGTCGTTGCGCACATAGGCTTTGGCATCCACCGACATCTCCGGACGGATGGTACCGCTCCACAGGTACAGGCGGTTCGGCCAGGTGCTCGTCATTGCAGAGCAAAAATGCTGGTCGCAGACGGTAAAGGCATCCGCCATGGCATAGTTGAAAGGAAGATCTTCCCGGGAGTAATGTCCCAGCGTCAGCGGCATGACCGCATATTTTTTGTTCCCCGACTTCTTGGCATCCAGCCAGCCGTCGTAACGGCCACGGTTGTCGGCGTCGACCTGGCTGGAGCGGGAGTGCGGGATAGATCCCATCCAGGTGATCTTGGTATCCCTGATATCGAAACGGAAGGGCGCATAGGTTTCCCCGGCTTTGTTGGTCTGCAGCCAGACGGGTTTCTTGTCAGGCAGGGTAACCGCCCTGGGATCGTCGAAGCCGCGCACGCCCCGCAGGGCACCAAAGCAGTGATCGAAGGACCTGTTTTCCTGCATCAGGATAACCACATGCTCGGCATCGAGGTAAGTGCTTCCCGGAGCCGGGTTGATGTTGAGCGCCCGCTGTATGGAATCGGGCATGGCATAGGAAAGACCGGCGGAGCCGGTCAGCAGCACTGCCT
>CBINPH010000023.1:0-16296 GCA_966252445.1 uncultured Chitinophagaceae bacterium
GGCTGCTGCCGCGCCTCCAGGGGATACCCTCCCGCCCGCTGTGGACAGCGTCCGCAAGCCGCTGCGCGGCGTGCCGGAGGATACGGCCCGGGTGAGGCCGGACAGCACGACGGTCCCCGGCGCGCAGGAGCAGTTGGCGGACAGCCTCAACCGCATAAGGGTGCTGGCGATGCCTGCTATAGATAGCGTGCCGGCCTATCATCCCAGGGACAGCGCCCTCCCCGTGCCGCATCCATCGCCCGCCGTGGAGCAGGCTCCGGGAGACAGTAGCCGGCAACGTTACATCAAGGGCTTTCACCATGTGCGCCTTTTCTCAGACTCGCTGCAGGGTGTCGCAGACAGCCTGTATTATGCGGACACGGATTCGGCCTTCCGCTTTTACGGTGATCCGGTGCTCTGGACGGGGGTGACCCAGTTGACCGGGGATACCATCAGCCTGTACACCCGCAACCAGGAGCCCGAGCGGCTGGTCCTGCAGCCCCACGGGCTGATCATCAACCGGATGGAGCCCGGCCTCTTCAACCAGGTCAAAGGCAATATCATCACCGGTTACTTCCGGGAGGGGCAGCTGGACTGGATGCACATCGACGGCAACGCCGAGAGCCTGTATTATATACAGGACGATGACGGTCGCTTCGTGGGCGCCAACCGCAGCACGTCGGCGGCGATAGACCTGTATTTCAAGGACGGGACCCTCTATAAAGTGGTCCTGCGCAAGGAAGCGGACGGCTCGTTCCTGCAGCCCAATAGGGTGCCTGTGGAAGACAAGGAGCTCAGGGGCTTCCGCTGGGAAGAGGACCGGCGCCCGAAATTTAAAACCGACCTGATGCAATAAGCCGGGCACGGCTGCGTGCCCCTGAACGCACTCGCTATGAAGAAAGACCAATCACCACCATCGGAAAGCATGGCCCTGGAACGCCTTCGCCACCTGCGGCACCGGCTGTTCAGTCCGCTCCGTGATTTTCTCCGGGACAGCAGGGCCATCGGCATAGTGTTGATCGCCTGCACGGCCGTGTCGCTGCTTTTGTCCAATACCAGCCCCTTTAGCGAAGGCTATACCGGGTTCTGGTTGCAGCCGGTGGCTTCGCCCATACAAGGTCTGCATCTGCCCCATACCTGGCTCCATTGGATCAATGACGGCCTGATGGTCTTCTTTTTTTTCCTGGTCGGCATGGAGATCAAGCGTGAGCTCCTGATCGGGGAGCTGGCCTCGCTGCGCAAGTCCATGTTGCCGGTGATCGCGGCCCTGGGCGGGATGGCCTGTCCGGCGCTGCTGTTTTTTCTTTTCAACGGGAATACCCCCTTTCATCATGGCTGGGGTATCCCCATGGCCACCGACATTGCCTTTTCCCTGGGCATTCTCTCCCTGTTGGGATCCAGGGTCCCCCTGCCCCTGAAGATCTTTCTGACCGCCCTGGCCATCATCGACGATTTGGGCGCCATTGTAGCCATTGCCGTATTTTATACGGCTGATCTGCAGCTGGGCTACCTGTTTGCCGCCCTCGCCACCCTGCTCATTCCCCTGGTCCTTAACTTCTGCAAGGTCCGGCGCCTGATCCTGTATTTTTTACCCGGCGTGTTGGCCTGGTATTTTTTGCTCAATTCGGGGGTGCATGCCACCATCGCGGGGGTGCTGCTGAGCTTCTGCATTCCCCTGGAGAAGATTTCGTCCCTGGAGCACGCCCTCTATGATCCGGTCAATTTCCTGATCATGCCGCTTTTCGCCCTGGCCAATACCGCGATTGTGTTCCCCGCCAGCATGGGCCCGGTCATCCATTCCCCCATCTCTTACGGGATTATCGCAGGACTGGTCCTGGGTAAGCCCATCGGTATTTTCCTGACCTCCTTCTTGTCGGTGAAAGCCGGCCTGGCGAGCCTGCCCCGGGACTGCCGCTGGGTGCAGCTGCTGGGCGTAGGCTTGATCGCGGGTATCGGGTTTACCATGTCCATATTCATCGCCACCCTGGCTTACGGGGAAGAGGATCTACAGGTGATCTCCAAGATCGCCATTCTTTCCGCCTCCGTGGTGGCCGGGGTCCTGGGTTATCTGTTTCTGCGCCTGGTGGGCAGCAGTTCGCGGGCGGCCGTATCCCCGAATCCGTAGAAAATACCGGAAAACGGGTACGCCCGAAAGGGTGTTGTCCCTTACCTTTGCAGGCTATAACGCCGGCGGTCCTCCGCCAAAAGGGGCTGATGTCGTCCCCAGCGGGCGTTCCGCGGTATGTTTGGCAGTATTTTTGAGTGCTTATTGAAAACCTAAAAGTGTATAATATGAAAAAAGGATTTCTCGTTCTGCTCGTGTCCTTCGCCTGCCTCTTTGCACTGCCCTCCTCTTCCGATGCCCAGAGCCTGGGACAGGATTACCGTACAGGTGTGGGGGTTAAGATCGGTTATTGGGGCGGAGGCGCCCTGGATGTCAAACATTTCCTGAAGCCTACAGCTGCCCTGGAAGGATTGCTGGGCTTCGGCAGCCACTGGTTCACCATAACCGGCCTGTATGAGTTTCACGGGCCCATTACGGGAGCTCCCGGACTGCTGTGGTACGTCGGACCCGGTGCCCATATCGGTTTCTGGAATTCCGGCTACCGCGATGACCACAGCGATTATGGCAGCGCCTTTTTCGGCGTCGATGGCGTCCTCGGCCTGGACTACAAATTCAACGGCGCACCCATTGACCTGAGCCTGGATATCCAGCCGGAGATCAGCATCCCCGATGGCGGTTTTGGCATCTGGGGAGGCCTGGGCATACGGTTTACCTTCTGAGTTGTCTGATACCGACATAATCGAAGCTGCCTTCTTTATCCGGGAAGGCGGCTTTTTTTTGCTGCACGCAAGATTGTTGTACCTTTTACATTATGAAGATTTTTACGGCTGCGCAAATCCGCGAGGGCGACGCCTACACCATACGCCGGGAGCCGGTGACCAGCCTGGAACTGATGGAGCGGGCGGCGACCCGTTGCAGTGAATGGATCGCGGCCCGGTATCCGCCGACCTGCCCCCTCTTCCTGTTCTGCGGCACCGGAAACAACGGGGGCGACGGGCTGGCCATCAGCAGGCTCCTGCTGGAGAAGGGTTACCGGGTGCATACCGCCATGGTATACACGCGCAAACAGCTCTCCGCGGATTGCGCGGCCAACCTGCAACGCCTGGAACATACCTACGGCGCCAACCTCAGGGCCGTGTATGGCCCCGGGGACTGGCCTGCCCTGCCCGCCGATGCCGTTGTGGTCGACGCCTTGTTTGGCACCGGCCTGAACAGGCCCTTGCAGGGCCTGGGGGCGGAAGCGGTCCGGTACCTCAATGCCCAGTCTGCGTGTATCCTGGCCGTGGATATGCCTTCAGGCATGCTGGCCGATGCTTCTTCTGCCCCCGGCCCCGTGATCAGGGCCACCCATACCCTGAGTTTTGAGGGATACAAGCTGGCTTTTTTCATGCCGGAAAATGCCGCTCACCTGGGCGAGATACATGTGTTGCCCATTGGTATCCATCCGGATTTCATCGCCGATACACCCACCCCATACCGGCTTAGCGACGTAGCGGCCATGGAGGGCATATACCGCCCGCGGCGGCGCTTCGCCCACAAAGGCCATTATGGCCATGCCCTGCTCATTGCCGGCGGCCGGGGCAAGACCGGGGCGGCCGTGCTGGCTGCCCGCGGCTGCCTGCGGGCCGGCGTGGGCCTGCTTACCTGCCAGGTGCCGGAGAGCAGCTATGCCATCATGCAGACGGCTGTGCCGGAGGCCATGTGCCTCACCGACCCCCACGCCGACCGCTGGACGGCGGTCCCGGACAAGGTGGGGGACTACACGGTCCTGGGCATAGGGCCGGGCATAGGCCGCCATCCGGAGACGGCGGCCGCCCTGGACCGGACCCTGCAAGCGGTCAGCCGCCCCCTGGTGCTCGACGCCGATGCCCTGAACATCCTGGCCGAGCATCCCGCGCTGATGGACAAGGTGCCGGCCGGTTCCCTGCTGACTCCCCATCCCCGGGAGTTCGAGCGCCTTTTCGGAGCGTCCCCTGACGATTTTCAACGCCTGGATACCCAGCGGCGCATGAGCCGAGAGCACCAGTGGGTCATTGTCCTCAAAGGGCACCGCACCGCCATCAGCTCCCCGGAGGGAGAGCTGTATTTCAACAGCACAGGCAACCCCGGCATGGCCACCGGCGGGAGCGGTGATGTGCTGACCGGCATCCTGACGGCGCTGCTCGCCCAGGGATATGCTCCTCTCGACGCTGCCCGCCTGGGGGTATACCTGCACGGGCTGGCGGGGGACCTGGCGGCAGCAGCCGGCGCAGAGGAATCCCTGTCCGCCGGAGATATCCCCGAAGCCCTGGGCAGGGCTTTCCGGACCCTCTCCGGAACGGCGTCCCCCCGCCCTCCGTTCACGGCAGAATGATCTTGGCCCCGGCCGGGCCTCCCTGGTGCCGGCGGGGCCGGAATGCCCCATAGACGACCCCGAACTTGTCTCTAAAATTTGCCGTATAAGTCCTATTTTTGCCCTCCTTAAAAATGCAAATAAAGACGTATGAGTAATTTTTTGTACATCATTCCGTTGATGGGAATCATTGCCCTGGTGTTCATGGCGTTGAAGGCGGCCTGGGTCAGCCGCCAAGGGGCCGGCTCAGAGAAGATGACCGAAATCGCCCGGCATATAGCCGACGGGGCCATGGCTTTCCTGAAAACGGAGTATAAGACCTTAACCTATTTCGTCATTATCGCCGCCATCCTGCTGGGGTATATGGGATATATCAACCCCCGTTCCAGCTGGACCATATCCATTGCCTTTATCCTGGGCGCCGTGTTGTCGGCCTTTGCCGGCTTCAACGGCATGCGCATCGCGACCAAGGCCAATGTCCGTACGGCAGAAGCAGCGAAGAACAGCCTGTCTAAGGCGCTGAATGTTTCCTTCAAGGGCGGTTCCGTCATGGGGATCGGCGTCACCGGACTGGCCGTGCTGGGCCTGGGTGCCCTGCTGATCATTTTCCTCCATATGTTCGGCGGCCTGCAGTCCCACGAGAACCTGGAGAAAGCCCTGGAGGCCCTGACGGGTTTCTCCCTGGGTGCCGAGAGCATTGCCCTGTTCGCTCGCGTGGGCGGTGGCATCTATACCAAGGCCGCAGACGTGGGCGCCGACCTGGTCGGCAAAGTGGAAGCCGGCATCCCGGAGGATGATCCGCGCAACCCCGCCACCATCGCCGACAACGTCGGGGACAATGTGGGTGATGTCGCCGGCATGGGCGCCGACCTTTTCGGTTCTTTCGTATCCACCATCATCGGTACCGTCGTGCTGGGCCGGGAGATTGCTGCGGCCGATGACTTCGGGGGACTTTCCCCGGTCATCCTGCCCATGGTCATCGCCGGCGTAGGCACCCTGCTGTCTATACTGGGCACCTATTTTGTCCGCATCAGCGACCAGGATGCCCGGGTACAGCGGGCCCTCAATATTGGCAACTGGATCGCCGTGATCCTGACCGCCATCGCTTCGTATTTCATTATTATTTGGATGCTGCCGGCAAACATGGAGCTGCGCGGCCACCAGTTCACCTCGGTAGGGGTGTTCGGCGCCGTCGTCGTGGGCCTGGTGGTCGGCACGCTGATGAGCGTCATCACCGAATATTACACTGCCATGGGCAAACGCCCCGTGGCCTCCATCGTCCGCCAGTCCTCTACGGGCCACGCCACCAACATCATCGGGGGCCTGGCCGTGGGCATGGAATCCACCTTGTTGCCTATGCTGGTCCTGGCTGGCGGCATCTATGGCGCCTATGCCATGGCCGGCCTCTACGGGGTCGCCATTGCCGCCTCCGGCATGATGGCCACCACGGCGATGCAACTGTCCATTGACGCCTTTGGTCCCATCGCGGACAATGCCGGCGGTATCGCCGAGATGAGTGAGCTGCCCAAGGAGGTACGCACGCGCACCGATATCCTGGATGCCGTGGGCAACACCACGGCCGCCACGGGCAAGGGCTTTGCCATCGCCTCCGCCGCGCTGACCTCCCTGGCCCTTTTCGCCGCCTTCGTCGGTGTCGCCATGCCTGATCCCGCGGACCAGCACATCGACATTTACCAGGCCAAGGTGCTTTCCGGCCTCTTCGTGGGCGCCGTGATTCCGTTCATCTTTTCGGCCCTGGCCATATCCGCTGTGGGACGGGCAGCCATGAGCATGGTAGAGGACGTGCGCCGCCAGTTCCGGGAGATCCCCGGCATCCTGGAAGGCAAGGGCAAGCCTGAATATGAAAAATGCGTAGCCATTTCCACCCATGCTTCCATCCGCGCCATGATGGCTCCCGGCGCGATTGCCATCATCGTTCCGGTGGTCGTGGGTTTTGTTTTCGGCCCAGAAGTGCTGGGTGGTGTGCTCGCTGGCATCACCGTCTCCGGGGTGCTCATGGGCATGTTCCAGTCCAATGCGGGGGGAGCCTGGGACAACGCCAAGAAATCCTTTGAGAAGGGTGTGGAGATCAACGGAGAGACCCATTTCAAAGGCTCTGCCCATCACAAGGCGTCTGTTACGGGTGACACCGTAGGCGATCCTTTCAAGGACACCTCCGGCCCCTCCATGAATATCCTGATCAAGCTTACCTCCATTGTTTCCCTGGTCATCGCCCCGACCCTGGCCGAGGTCCATCATCCGGCTCCGCCCTCCGCGAAGCAGCAGGTCTCCGTTCCCGCCCCCGCTGAGGCCGCCGTTCCCAGCCATACCAAGGTGTTGGACAAAACTGATTTCGCGGCCCGTCGCTGAGCTGACGGCGCAGGCCGGTTGAAAGGCCGGATCCCGTTTTCGGGGTCCGGCCTTTTTTATGGGCAGGCAACCGGGAGTTAATAAAAAACGATTGTTAGTATAAAAACTTTTTAAAATTATTTTTATAGTTCGAGATATTTATGTAGTTTGTGGACCAACATTCATGAACATCTGCTTCCTCCTGTATGACGACGACGAAACCACATTTCTTTTACGGTGCGATGGTCTCTTGCGCCCCGGTCAACGGAGGCCTGGCCATGCTCGCCTGCCAGGGCCCGGACAGGGCCGATAGGTCCCTGTCTTCCCATGCCCTGTTTACTTCGCCTTTCACCCTTGAAAATCAATGCATATGAAAAAAACACTACTTCTCTTGTGGTGCATCATGGCTGCTTGGACCGCCTGGGCCCAACAAACTCCGGTCAGCGGAACGGTCACCTCCGCGAATGACGGCAGCCCCCAGGTAGGCGTCACCGTTGTAGAAAAAGGCACAGCCAACGGGACCACCACGGATGCCCAGGGCCACTATACCCTGTCGGTCCCCCCGGATGCGGTCCTGGTCTTCCGGGCCCTGGGCAGCCTGACCCAGGAAATTCCCGTGCAGGGACGGACACGGATAGACCTCGCCTTGCAGGCCGACCCCAAAGCCCTTGGAGAGGTGGTGGTCACCGCCCTGGGCATCGACAAGCAGAAACGGCAACTGGGCTTTTCCATCAGCGAGGTCAAGGGCGATGTCCTGGCAGAGACCAACGAGGTTAACCCCGTCAACGCCCTGCAGGGCCGGGTGGCCGGCGTGCAGATCGACCAGGGCGCGGGCGGCCTCTTTGGCACGGCCAAGATCCTCATCCGGGGCAATTCCACCCTGGGCAACAACAACCAGCCCATCTTCGTGGTGGACGGGGTGATTATGGACAACGATATTTTCAGCGGTACCGGCCGCGACTTCGGCAACGACCTGAAGGACCTCAACATGGAGAACTTTGAATCGGTCTCCATCCTCAAAGGTTCCGCCGCCGCGGCCTTGTATGGCTCCAGAGCGGTCAATGGCGTGGTGCTTATCACGACCAAAAAAGGACATGCCCGCCAGGGTGTGGGGGTGACCCTCTCCCATGCGCTCACCATCAGCCAGCCCTATTCGGGGCCGAAATTCCAGAATGAGTTCGGCGGCGGATCCGTGGGGGCCTTTTACACCGATGCAAGGGACCCCAATTATCCTGCGGACGGATGGACCACCAAAATATTCCCGGTGGACCCCGTGACCGGGAAACCGTATATAGATCACCAAACAGGCCGCGAGCTGGAGAACTGGGGACCCCGCATGGAAGGCCAGGAAGTCACCAACTATGACGGCACGCCGACACGCTACCTGCCTCAGCCCAACAATTACCTGGACGCTTTCCAGACCGGTTTGGGGAACAATACCAATATTGCTATCGATGGCGGTGACGAGCGCTCTACTTTCCGGGTGTCCTACAACCACAACAGCGGCGAAGGCATTACCCGGAACAACAACATGGTCAAGAATGCCTTCGACCTCCGGGCCACCCGGAACTTCCTGAACGACATCATCCAGGTGGATGCCAGCGTGGCGTATTCTGACTTCAAGGGAAAGAACCCGCCACGCCTGGGCGGCCTGGACGCCTTCGGGTCCTACAACATCGGACACATGTTCACCTGGGTGCTGCCCCGCAATTACGACACCAAATACTGGATGCAGAAAGACAAGTATACCAGCATCCTGGGCGGCGTGCCGGACCCCAACAACGTCAACGAACCCAACAAGGTCCCGGAGGCCCGTTTTTGGTTTCTGCTGTACAACAACAACTACACGGAAAACGAACAGCTGGTCCGCAGCCGGCTGGCGGTGACCCTGAAACTCGCCGACTGGGCCAGCCTGCTGGTGGAAGGCAACTTCAACAACATCTACAACCAGTCAGAAAACACCGAGCTGGGCCAGGGCATCAACTTCACCGGCGGTTCCTACAGCCTGGGTTTCGACACCAAGCAAAGCAGTACCCTGAAGGCGATGCTGATGATGAACAAGAAGATCAACAACGACTTGGCCGTGGATGGGTATATCGGCGCAGAGTCGCAGCGGAACAAGACCAAATTTGAAAACAGTGCCACTTCGGGGGGGCTGAATTACCCGGGTGGATTTTTCCTGGCCAATTCGGTCAACCCCCAGACCACCAGCGGCGGCATCCGTAGCCAGAAGACCTTGAATTCGGTGTACGCCAGTGCGGACCTGTCTTTTCGGGACATGCTTTACCTGCAGGCGACCTGGCGCGGGGACTGGTCTTCCGCCCTCACCTATTCGGATGGCAGCGGGAACAATTATTATGCGTACCCCGCCGTCAGCCTCTCGTGGATCTTCAGCGAAACCTTCCGCAGCCTGCCCTCCTGGATCAGCTTCGGGAAGCTGCGGGGCAATATCGCCGCCCTGGGCGGCGATACAGACCCCTTCCGGCTGAACCCGGGTTTCGGTTTCAACGGATACAGCCGGGCGAACGGGGGCAATGTGCCCATGTCGACCTACAGCGCCAGCAACGTACTGCAACCCGACATCAAACCCACGCGCAAGATATCGAAGGAGATCGGCCTGGAGATGCGCTTTCTGCAAAACCGTGCAGGCTTCGATATCAGCCTGTACCAGGACAACACCCGCAACCAGATCCTCGGCATCAATACGCCCCCGGAATCCGGCGTGACCTCCATACTCATCAATGCGGGCAACATCCAGAACAAGGGGATAGAGATATCGCTGGATGCCACGCCGGTCCGCACCGAACACTTTGCCTGGACCAGTGCCCTGAATTACGCCCGCAACCGGAACCTGATCGTGGAGCTGTATCCCGGAAGAACGGAGTATGACCTGGGCGCCAACATCGCCGAGATCAGTACCTGGGCGGTGGTGGGTAAGTCCTACGGGGTTCTGCGCACGCAGATCCATTCCAAACCCTTCCAGGCGGTGGATGCGGAGGGCAAGCCCGTGGACGATCCCCGGAACGGCAAGCCCATCCTCAGCTGGCGCAGCGACGGCCGGACGGCCTTCCCGGCCCGGAGTCAGGAATGGCAGGATGTCGGGGACATCAACGCCAAGTTCAGAGGGGGATGGGACAACACCTTTACCTATAAGAACCTGAGCCTGGACGTGCTGCTGGACACCAAGATCGGCGGGGACTTCGTCCTGGCCTCCTATCGTTTCGGCACCCATACCGGCGCCCTGTACAACACGCTGGCCGGGCGCGATGCCGAACACGGCGGCATTACGTTTACGAGCAAGTTCAACAATGTGACTTATGACGACGGCATGATTCCGGACGGGGTCTTTGCCGAGGGGCAGATGATCGATCAGCCCGACGGGTCCAAGGTCGACGTCGGGGGAATGACCTATCAGGAAGCATATGAAAAAGGCTATGTCGAGCCCTCACACACGCCCCAGTTCTTCTACCGCTACGGCTCCTCCTCCACCGGCGTTGCCGATTTCTGGATAAAGGAGAGCTCCTGGGTCTCCCTGCGCCAGGTGGCCCTGACCTACCGGTTTCCGGAGCGGATCTATCAGAAACTGAAGCTGACAGGTTTGTCCTTATCGGCGGTGGGAAGGGACCTGTTGTACTTGTACAATTCCCTGCCCCTGAACTTCAACCCGGCGTCGAACAATTCCAACAACACCGCTTTCTCCGGCGAGAACGGCTTTTTGCCGATGACCCGCTCGTTCACTTTTACGCTTCGGGCTTCGTTTTAACGGATGAAATATGAAAAAGTATTCGATCACATACCTGTTGTTGACGGCGGCCCTGGCGGGAGGATTGTATTCCTGTACGAAGGATTTCGGCAGGATCAATTCGGACCCCAGCGTCGTCACCGACCCTGATATCAAATTCCTGTTCACCTATGCCGAAGACCGGCTCGCCAACTACCAGGGCGGCGAATGGGTCTGGGAAAGCATGGAACAGCTTTGGCGCTTCACCCAGCACATCACGTCGGATCCTTACGAGGTGACCAACAACGTGAACGCCCGGTATGGGGCTTATTACCAGTCCATCCTTCCCAATCTCTTCGAGATCAGGCGGCAGATCGCCCGAAAGGCCGACAGCGCAGCCTACCAGAAGATGGGGGCCGCTACCTACATAATCCAGGTATTGCAGGGTATCAAGGTCACCGACATGAATGGATCCATCCCTTACACGGAAGCCGATATGGGCCGGTATCAGGGTCGTTATAACCCCGTGTATGATACGCAGCCCACCCTGTTCGACGTCTGGCTCCAGCAGCTGGACGACGCCATTGCCGTCCTGGAAAGCACGTCCCTGCCCCAGCAGGAGACCTATGGCAGCTCTGACATCTACTATCACGGCGACTGGAACAAATGGGTGATGCTGGCCAATACCCTGAAGCTGCGTATCGCCGCCAGGCTGGAGAACCAGGACCAGGCCAGGACCCAGGCCATTTTTCAGGAAGTGATGAATGACGCCGTAGGGCCCATCAGCAGCGATGACGCTCAGCTGTCTTATTCCAGCCCGGACTACCTGCCTTTCGGCACCGGTGGGGACATCGATTACCGTTCTCCCCGCTTTGCCAGCCAGTCCATCATGACATTCCTGAAAGCCACCAAGGATCCCCGTCTGGAGATTTATTTCGAGCCCAATGATCTGCAGGGCAGCTTCCGGGATACCCTGGTCAAATATGGAGTTACCTTGCCGGCCTTCATCGACCTCAATGACCCCCTGATCGCTTATCAGGGCGGTCCGGCGGACTGGACCACCGATCCCGCCCGTGCGGCCCTGATCAAGCAGGCCTTTCCGGTCGGTCCGTCTACCCGGTACTTCCTGATTTCCCACATCAACCGCCGGTTCTTTTCTCCCCGCTACGGGGGCAGTACCACGGGTGACTTCACGGATGTCATGGTCACCAACGCCGAATCCTGCCTGCTGGTGGCGGAGTTTATCCAGAAAGGATACGCCGGTGCCGTCAATACCCATGGCAGTGCAGAGGATTGGTATAAAAAAGGGGTAGCTTCGTCTATTCGGACCATGAACGCCATCGCCACGACCGCCGGATCGACCACGGCTTTCTCGGGGGACGGTACCCCGGAGATCAATGCTTACCTGGCCCAGCCCCAGGTGGCGTTGAACGGCAGCAATGACCTGGAAAGGATCTACGTGCAGCAATACCTCAACCTGTTCCGCAATCCCACCGAGGCCTTTGTGTTCTGCCGGCGTACGGGCTATCCCAGCAACCAGTCCACCTATTATCGCCGCGAGCCCTTTCATGAAGCCATTCCCCGGCGCTGGTGGACCAACGACCCGGGAGAGGTCAATCGAAACAACTGGATGAGCGCCCTCCAGGAAGAAGGGTTTACCCCCAACGCCCAGGATGTGCCCACCCTCAGCCAGGAGCGGGTATGGTACGACAAGACCGCCCCAGGGTTCGGGGACGGTGAGTAGAGGTCGGCCTGAACTTTTTATATAAAAAATAGGATTTCATAATACTTTTTAAAGTTTTATGGTTAGTTTCTGACTTTGGCCTAATTTTGACAAGGTCCGGCCTTTTGAAAAATTATCCTATTGAATGCTATGGCAAAACATCCCGAAAGTACGCAGTTGCAGAACAGGATCATCAAGCGCCTGTATTTCCGGAAAAACCAATCCTGTGCGGAATTGAGCCAGTGGCTGAAAAAGAGCGTTCCGGTGGTCACCAAAGTATTGAATGAACTGATCGATGAAAGATATGTGGTGACCACCGGGTATGCCCCCTCCACGGGGGGACGGCGCCCCCTCAGTTATTCCCTGAAAGCAGACGGGGGATATATCCTGGCCGTCGCCATGGATCAGCTCTTTACCCGGATGGTGGTCAAAGACCTGTCCGGGGGCCAGGTCACCGAGCCGGAGACCATTGAACTCAACCTGCACCAGCGGAGCGACGCCCTGCAGGTCCTTTCGGATGCCATGAAGGCCCACCTGGATCGTTCGGGGGTGGACATGGCGAGGGTGCTGGGGGCCGGCGTGGGCATGCCGGGATTTATCAATGTACAGGAGGGCATCAACTATACCTTCTTCGAGCAGCATGGCAAGACGGGTCACCGGTCTTACCTGGAAAAGGCCCTGGGCATTCCGGTGTATATCGACAACGACTCCAGCCTCACTGCCCTGGCCGAATGGACCTTCGGCGAAGCGCGGGGCCACCGCAACGCCTTGATCATCAACATCGGCTGGGGTACTGGCCTGGGGATGATCATCAACGGGGAACTTTTCCGTGGGGACTCGGGCTACGCCGGGGAGTTCAGCCATATCCCCCTGAGCGACAACGGCGTATTGTGCGAATGCGGCAAGCGGGGCTGCCTGGAGACGGAAACCTCCCTGCTGATCATGGCGCAAAAGGCCCTCGAGGAAATACGCCGCCGCAAAATCCGCCATTTGGATGTCCGCGAAGAGCCGTACATGAGCGATGTTATAATGGAGGCTGCCGGCAAAGGGGATCAGTTTTGTATCGAGTTGCTGTCCCAGCTCGGATCCATGCTGGGGAAGGGCATAGCCATCCTTATCCATGTCCTCAACCCGGAATTGATTGTGTTGAGCGGCCGGGGAGCGAAGGCCGAAAAGATCCTGATGGCGCCGGTACAACAGGCGCTGACGCGCTATTGCATTCCCAGGCTGGCCGAACACACCACTATAACCATCTCCCGCCTCGGCCTGGATGCCGGACTGATTGGCGCCGCCGCCCTGGTCATGGAACATACCAACTGGTATCACAAGGCCCGTGAACTGACTCTCCCTTCCTGATACAGCCGTTCTTACCCAACCGTTTAAGGCAATTTCGTCACCGCTGTTCATAAATTGTGATAAAATACCCTTGATACTTTTTAAATTTATTTTGTTAGTTTTGGCCTTTACTTTAAATTTGATATAGAAGAACCTTTCGTTTCAATATAACTATATAAGCCAGGCAGAAGAAAAAACTTGACGATCAAGCCATACTTATTGTACTACCCTGTTTTCAGGAACTGAATGGTCCGGCGGCCGCTATATGCCATATATGCGCCTCGGTCTTTTTCGGATCTGGGTAAAATCCGTAAGCGCAAAAAATCCCACATATGAAGAAAATCTTACTTGCCTTTTGTTGTGTATGCATTGTTTCTATTGGCTGGGGCCAGTCCACGCAGGTCACGGGTAAAGTGACCTCTGAAAAGGACGGTGCCCCGCAGGTCGGCGTCACCGTGGTGGAAAAAGGCACCACCAATGGCACGGTCACCGACGCCAACGGAGACTACAGCCTTAGCGTATCCCCGCAAGCCACCCTGGTCTTTCGGGCTATTGGCTTCGTGACCCAGGAAATCCCCGTAGAGGGGAAGACCACCGTCAATGTGTTGCTGGGTGAAAACGCCCGGGAACTGAATGCGGTGGTGGTTACGGCCCTGGGCATTGAAAGACAACAGCGGACCCTGGGCTATACGCTCCAGGAGATCCAGGGAAAGGCCGTGGAACGGTCCAATGCGCCCAATGTGGTCAATGCCCTGGCCGGCAAGATGGCCAGCGTAAACATTACCACGCCCAATGGCATTGACGGGGGGTCCACCCGCATCGTCATCGACGGAAACAACAGCATAGGGCTGGGAAACCAACCGCTTATTATCGTGGACGGGATAACCATGAACAATGATATCCCCTCCGATGCCCAAAGCACCAGCAATCCCAAGGATTGGGGCAGCCCCATTAATTTGCTGAACGCCTACGATATAGAGACCATGAGCGTGCTCAAGGGACCTGCCGCCGCAGCCCTCTATGGCGGACGCGGGGCCAATGGCGTGATCATCATCACGACGAAAAAAGGCAGTCATCGCCAGGGCCTGGGCGTCGATTATACCTTCAGCTATAAGGTCGTCAAGCCCTACCGGTTCCTGAAGATGCAGAACAAATACGGCGCAGGCGGTATGGTGTCCCTCAACCAGCCGGCCTATCAGACCGACGCGAACGGCAATCCCCGTCTCACGGATGGCTGGGTACAGCTCTTCGTGGATCCCAAAACAGGTAGCGGACCTTTTGGGGTGAACAGCTGGGACCAGGTCAGCTGGCCGGGGTCCGGCAGTTCATGGGGCCCCGCCATGGATGGCACCCAGATCGCCTGGTGGGACGGCCAGCAGCGCCCCGACGTTCCCCAGCCGAACAACATGAAGCTGCTGTACCAAAACGGCATGCAGGCTTCCCACAACGTCTCCGTTTCCGGGGGCAACGAATGGGGCACCATGCGGGCCTCCTTCACCCGCCTGGACAATACGGCGGTCTTGCCGAATACGGACTACAACCAGAATACCTTTAACCTGGGCACCAATTTCCACATCAGCCAGAAAATCAGTCTGCAGATTTCGGCATCCTATTTTGTCAACGAATACCACAACGCCCCGCAGCTGGGCAACAATGACCAGAGCTCCTGGCAAAAGCGGCTCCTGTACAACGTCAGCAGGAATTACAAAGGCCTGGACATCACCAATTACAAGAATGCAGACGGCACCCGCAACCCCCTGACCAATTTTCCCTGGGTGGGCAACGGCGGCTACCTGGTGTGGAACCTGTATGAAAACAACGAGTGGCAGACCCGGCGTAAACTGCTCGGCTCCGCCCAGCTGAACTACCAGGCTACCGATTTTCTGGACATCATGCTGCGGGCCGGCACAGATGCCAACAGTGACGAAGACCTGATCAAGAATCCGCCTACCGACAATACCGGCCTTACCGGCGCCAAGTACCAGCACGGCCTGACCAGGGACATCACCTCGGACTATGTGGGCATGATCTCTTTGCACAAGGAAAATATTGCGCAGCGGCAGATCAATGCGAAGCTCTCCCTGGGCAGTGAGATCTATCGCCGGAAAATGTATTCCGTGTCGGGCAACAACGACGCATTCTCCATTCCCAACTTCTATTATTTCGGGGCATACAACGGCAACCCCCATGCCACCAGCGAGGCCACGTTGAACAACAACCTGAATTCGGCCTATGCTCTGTTGAACCTGTCTTACAAGAATTTCCTGTACCTCGATGTTACGGGACGCAACGACTGGTCTTCTACCCTGCCGGCCGACGAATGGTCCTATTTCTTTCCGTCGGTTTCCGCCAGCTTTATTTTCACCGATGCCTTGCATATCGATCCCAGCGTGTTGAGCTTCGGTAAACTGCGGGCGGCCTGGGCCCAGGCGGCGGTGGCGCCCGATCCCTATTTCGTGATCTACGCCTATACCCCGGGTACTTTTGCCGGCCAGCTGACCACGGCGCTGCCGACCGACTTGCCGGCCCTGCACTACAAGCCCCAGATCAACACGACCCAGGATGTCGGCCTCACGCTGGGCTTTTTCCAGAACCGCCTGAGCGTCGATATGCGCTATTATCACGGCCGCACCAAGAACCAGATCATCCGCTCTCCCCTCCCCTATACTTCCGGTGCAGAGCACCTGACCGTCAGCCAGGGCGTCCTGGCCAATTCGGGTGTGGAAATCACTGTGGATGCCCGGGTGATCGACCACCCCCGCCTGAAATGGGATGTGTCCGTCAATGCGTCG
>CBINPH010000024.1:0-15729 GCA_966252445.1 uncultured Chitinophagaceae bacterium
CGGCCTTCCCGCAAATAATATTTCATTTCCTGCCCAGCGGCCTGCAGGCTATTTTTATGGCCACCGGCCCCATGCGGCGGGACGGGAGAAAAACGGCACCATGAAGCGACGACAGTTCATCAGGAATCTTTCCCTGGGCGGCAGCGCCCTGGCCGCAGGGCCCATCTGGCCGGGGCCGGGCTCCAGCGCTCCGGCACCACGGGATCAGGAATGGCGGGCCGACATCGTGATTGCCGGCGGCGGGCTGGGCGGCTGCGCGGCCGCGCTGGCGGCCCTGCGCAATGGGCGGCAGGTCATCATGACGGAGGAGACCGACTGGATCGGTGGACAGCTCACCCAACAGGGGCTCAGCTGTCCCGACGAGCATCCCTGGATAGAGACCCATGGTGCCAACCGCTCCTACCGTGCGCTGCGGGAGGCCGTGCGGACCTATTACCGCCGCTATTACCCCCTGACGCCGGCCGCCGCCGCCCAGGCGCATCTCAACCCCGGCGGGGGCGGTGTGTCGCGCCTCTGCCATGAGCCGCGGGTCTCCCTGGCCGTGCTCTACGAGCTGCTGGCGCCCTACCTCAGCACAGGGCGGCTGAGGCTGCTGCTGGGTCATCGCGTGGTCCGCGCCGACGTAGACGGGGACCGGGTGAGGGCGTTGCAGGCCCAGGGGGAGGACGGCCGCCGGTTGGTGCTGAACGCCGCCTATTTTCTGGACGCCACTGAACTGGGGGACCTGCTCCCCCTCACGGGTACCGAATATGTCACCGGGGCCGAGGCCCGTTCCGAGACCCGGGAGCTGCATGCCCCCGAGAAAGCGGATCCGCAGAGCCAGCAGGCCTTCACCTATTGTTTGGCCATGGATTATCTGCCCGGCGTCCACCTGGTCATCGACAAGCCCCAGCACTATGACCGCTGGCGCCGCTTTGTCCCCGACCTGAGCCCGCCCTGGTCGGGGCCGCTGCTGGACCTGGCCTATTCCAACCCCAGGACCCTGGAGCGCAAAGCGCTGGGATTTCATCCCGAAGGAGGCGCCACAGGCAAGGCGCTCAACCTGTGGACCTACCGCCGCATCATCCGCAAAGACAACTTCCTGGCAGGGCAGTATACCGGCGACATCACCGTGATGAACTGGCCCCAGAACGACTACATGGGCGGCCCCCTGGTCGATGTACCCCCCGGCACCTTCAGGGACCGGATAGCGGAGAGCAGGCAGCTCAGCCTCTCGCTTTTCTATTGGCTGCAAACCGAGGTGCCCAGGCCGGACGGGGGTCAGGGCTGGCCCGGGCTGCGCTTGCGCGGGGACATCATGGGGACGGCCGACGGCCTGGCGAAATACCCCTACATCCGTGAGTCGCGCCGCATCCGTGCAGCCTTCACGATCCTGGAAGAGCATGTAGGTGCGGAAAACCGCGTGCTGGTGGCCGGCAAGGAGAAGGGCCGCCGTGCCGCCGAATTCCCCGACAGCGTAGGGGTCGGCTATTACCATATCGACCTTCACCCCAGCAGTGCCGGATGCAATTACCTGGATTTCGGCTCCCTGCCCTTCCAGATCCCCCTGGGGGCCCTGTTGCCGAAGCGCATGCAAAACCTCCTGCCCGCCAACAAGAACATCGGCACCACCCACATTACCAACGGCTGCTACCGCTTGCATCCCGTGGAATGGGGCATCGGCGAGGCAGCGGGCATGCTGGCCGCTTACGCCCTGGACAAGAAGACGCGTCCGGCGGCGGTGCGGAGCGATGCTGGGCTGATGGAGGACGTCCGGCGCCTGCTGCACGCCCAGGGGGTGGAGACACGCTGGCCCTGAGCGCCGGGCTCATTTGCGGAGCATGATGCGAAAGGTCGTGCCGCGGTTGAGCTCCGAGGATTTGATGAACAGGCGACCGTTGTGGTAGCTTTCGATAATGCGGCGGCTCAGCGAGAGCCCCAGTCCCCAGCCGCGGCGCTTCGTGCTGAACCCCGGTTTGAAGACCTTTTCCATGTTGGCCTTGGATATGCCCTTCCCGGTGTCGGTGACATCGATCCAGGTCTGGGTCGCATGCGTGGTGATGTCTATGTTGATGCGGCCCTTCCCCTCCATCGCATCCAGGGCATTCTTGAGCAGGTTCTCGATCACCCAGTCGAAGAGCAGGGGGGAGATCATGGCCGGGATGTCGTCTTCCCCATGCGTGTTCATGGTAAAACTCACCTTCTGCGGGGCGCGGCGTTTCATGTAGGAGACCACCTGCCTGACCTGCCCGATCACCTCGTGTTCTTCGAGTTCCGGCGCGCTGCCGATCTTCGAAAAGCGCTCGGAGATCAGCTTTAGTCGTTCCATGTCCTTGCTCATTTCCCGGATGGCGGGCTCATTCTCCTCGCGTTCTTTAAGCAGCTCCAGCCAGGCTTCGATGGAGGACAGGGGCGTCCCCAGCTGATGGGCCGTCTCCTTGGCCAGGCCTACCCAGAGCTGGTTTTGCACCGAGCGGCTGGTCATGGACAAGGCGATCAGGGTGACCAGGATGAACAAGGCGACCACCCCCAGCTGGATATAAGGATAATACCTGATCTGGGTGAGCATCATGGAGTCCCCGTAATAGAAATAATTGCGGTCGGTGGAGTCCAGGGGATTGTACAGCTGTACCAGCGGCTCATGTTGGGCCTTGAAAGCCTTTAGCTTTTTTTCCAGATAATCGGGGTTGCCGGCCACTTTTTCGGGGTCCAGGTTGTTGTAGCTGACGATGTCGCCGTTCTTGTTGACCTGGATAATGGGAATGGTGGCGTTGTTGGCGATGATCTCACTGGCCAGGTTCAGGTTGGACTCGGGGGGCGCCAGCAGGATTTCTTTGTTCGCTTCCACCCAGGTCTTCATCTTGGCGCGCTCTTCCCGCTGCATCCGCGCCGAGAGATTGTTGACGTACAGGAGGGATGCAGCAATGATGAGTATAGCCAGCAGCGCCAGTATATTTTTCCAACCCGTAAAAGGCTTGAACATAGATCTCGGGATATGCGGTGAACCGCCCTTTGGCAAAAGACAAACAGGCTTCGAGCTTCACAGCGATTGGCTTACGGCTCTCAGGGGAGTTAAAAGGCTTACATCGCTCCACTCGTGTACGCACTGGGTCCCTGACGAGATGTTAACGTCTTCAACTGAATATACAAATATAGAAAATTTCCAGGCCTTATCCCCCAGGCCAAAGACTTTCAGGGTTTCGGGCCGTCGGCATGCCGGCAGCCATTCCGGTGCCCTGGTCATGGTCTTTCCGGGCTTACGGGAGTAAACCCTATTTTTGGACAAAATTTCGCAGGGCTTGCAAACTCAATTCCCCACCGTCGCGGTAGTGATCCTCAACTGGAACGGACGTCCCTTTCTGGAGCAGTTCCTTCCTTCGGTCTGTGCTTCGGATTACCCCAACCTGGTGGTCTATGTCGCCGACAACGCCTCCACCGACGACAGTGTCGCCTGGCTGCGGACGGCTTACCCCGACGTCCGGCTCATCCTGCTTCCCGCCAACAACGGCTATGCAGGCGGCTACCGGGAGGCCCTGGAAAAAGTCGACGCCGAGTACTACGTGCTCCTGAACCAGGACGTGGAGGTGGATCCCGGCTGGATCAGACCAGTGATCCAGCTGATGAACGCACGTCCGGCGGTGGCTGCCTGCCAGCCAAAGATCCGGAGCTATCACCAACGCGATGGCTTCGAGTATGCCGGCGCCGCCGGAGGCTGGCTGGACCGCTATGGCTTCGCCTTCTGCCGGGGCCGTCTTTTCGATACCATCGAGAAAGACCGGGGTCAGTATGACCAGCCGGCGCAGGTGAGTTGGGCTTCGGGCGCCGCGCTGTTCGTGCGCGCCGCCGCTTACCGCGAAGCGGGAGGCCTGGATGCGGACTTCTTCGCCCATATGGAAGAGATTGATCTCTGCTGGCGCCTGCAACGCCTGGGCTATGAGATCTGGTGCTGTCCGGCATCCCTGGTGTATCACGTCGGCGGCGGAAGCTTGCCCAGGGGTCATGCCCGCAAACTCTACCTCAACTTCCGCAACAACCTGATGATGCTGCACAAGAACCTGGCGGGGAGGGAACGCCGGCATACGGTGACCTGCCGGCTGCTGCTGGACGGCATCGCGGGCCTGCGCAGCCTGGTGACCGGGCATCCCCGCGAACTGTGGATGATCCTGAAAGCACACCGCCACTTCCATCAATGGCGAAAACGCTGGGCCGGCGATGCCCTGCCGGAGCGATCCTGGAAGAGCCTGCGGGGCTTTTACCGCGGGAGCCTGGTCTGGCAGTATTTTGTCCGGGGCCGAAGGCGCTTTGCCGATCTGCCGATCGGGGATGCGCGGTCCGGCGACTGAGGCGGGCGCCGGGGCCCGCCGCCGTCAGGCCCGGGATCCCGAGGCGATGCTGGGCTTTCAACGCCACCGCCTTTTTCCTGCGGTTTTGACAAATAATTCGTAAATCTGTGGCGGTTGTTTTATTTTTGCGGTATAAATGCATCGCCCTCATGGATGAACATACCAACCACGGCAACGAGAAATACGATGTGACCACGAGCTGGGTATCCACGTCCCGCTTTATATATTACCTCCTGGTCGTCGCCTCCACGGCGCTGTTCCTGGGCGCCTGCTATGGATTGTATGCCAACCGCTACAAAGGCAAACCCAATGTGGAGGTTCCTTCCAGCACCCTGTACAACCCCACCTATAAGTAATCGCCCTTTTTGTTTACGGAAAAGCTGCGGGAGCGGTTCCCGCAGGGATCATGGCATGTCCTGAAGCGCCGGGCTAGTCTTGGTAATGCTTGGCGAAGAATTCCAGGTATCCCTGATAGTCCTTGGTGTTGTTCAGCAGGATGAAGTTGTCCCTGGAAATCAGGAACAGCCGGTAGTCCGAAGGACGGATATCCGGGATGATCTGGCTGGAAGCCAGGCGGCTGATTTCGCGGAGGTAGCCCAGGGCCGCCGCCTCATCGGGGAACAGGCGGAAGATCAGGACGACGCGGTTTTGCCCCAGCAGGTAGCTGCTGACCTCTATGCCGGCACTGGCGTGCCGCTGCCCGTTGTAGGCGGCAAAGCGGCTAAGGGCCTCATCGATGAGCCGCTTGTCCGTCCGGTTAAAGGCCAGCACCACAAAATGGGAGCCGGCCGTATCGGCCTTGTACGGCGTCGGCGGCGGCGCCGCAGGCGCAGGGGGGGCTGGCGCCTGGCGCAGGGTATCGGGACGCTTCTGCGCCGTGTCCGGGGCGGGCGCCGCCGGCTGGGCGGCTGGCCGGGCCAGGGCCGTATCTTCCCGTGGGGCCGCCTGTACGGGCGGCGGAGCCGCCGCCACCGGGGCGGCCGCCACCGGCGCTTCTTCCGGCTCCTCGGGCAGCTGCAGCTGCATCAGGTGCTCGATCAGCTCCTGCTTTCGGGCCAGGGCATCCAGCATGGCATTGGCCTGCCCGGCTATGCCGCTGTCCGCGGCATGGTTTGCCGCCACGGCTTTCAGGGCCGCCTGCCCGGCGCTGTCGCCCCCGGTCTTGACGGTAGCCATGGCCTGCATCAGGTCAAACCGGGCGCCGAAAGCGTTGCCGGGATCCAGCCGCATGGCGCTGTCGCGCAGGCGGGCCACCCGGCCATAGTCCCCGCCCAGGTAGCTGAGATAGGCTTCGTCATACAAGCTCATCACCTGTCGCTGCACCGGGGACACGGTGTCGGCCGCCGGTTGCATCGCCGCGGTATAGCGGCTGTCCGGGAAGGACTGCCGCAGCCGCTGCCCGTAAAAAGCCGCCCGGGAGCGATCGCCGGCATTGTTGTACAGGCGCCAGAGCCGGAAATAGGCTTCGGCGAGATGGGGATTGTCCGGAAAGCGTTTCAGCAGGGTGTCCAGGGCCAGGAAGGAGGCACGGGGGTCCTGCAGGCGATCCCCGAACAACACGGCGAGCGCATACCAGGCTTCCATGATCGAATCATCGGAGATCTTTTTCCGCTCCACGGTCAGGGGCAGGTGCGCTTTCAGGCTGGCCACGCTGATCATGCTGTCGTTGCCGGCGGACAGGGCGCCAGACGGGCCCTGGGCAAGACCTGCCGCCTCCGCCGCCGGGACTTGGCCCGCTGCCTGGGTCCCCGCCAGTCCCCGCCAGTTATCTGCCAGGGGGCGGTTCCCCCAGCGGCTCTTAAACGCCCCGTAGCCCTTGGAACGGGCGACAGGGTTGTAGAAATACCAGCTGCCTTCCTGCTCCGCCGTGCTGTCCAGGTCGGGGAAAGCCTGCGCGTTGCCGAAGACCATCTTCCCACCCTTGGCCGATTCGCCTTGCAGGAGGCGACCCCGGCGACGGCGGACCTTGAGGCTGTCGTCCACGATGCGTTGTAAAAAGGCGTTCAGCTGGTCCTCCGGCAAGCCCGCCAGGTATTGCAGGCTGTCCTGGCGGTCGATCAGGTCCATGTGCTTGACCACCTCTGCCAGCCCCTGGCTCCGTTCATTGACCCGGGGTGCATCTGCCGCGGGGATGCCTCCCACTGCCAGGGCGCTGTCGTAGCAGGCCCTGGCGTCCCGGTAGATGCCCTGGTCGTAATAAGTGTCTGCCAGCAGGGTGAAAGCCCGTCCCTGGAGGTCTTCGCGGCGGGCGCCGGGCATGGCCTGGGCCGGCAGCCGGACGCTGAGGCTTTTTTGCAGGTACCGAATGGCTTCATCGGGCTGCCCGGCCTGCAGGGCCAGCCGCCCCAGGTTGTAATATATGATGTCCCGGTACCGGGCATATTTTTCCCTGCGGGCCATGGCGAGCAGCAGCTGGCTGCCAGTTGCAAAATCCTGCCTGCCCATGGATATCCTGAGCTTGGCGATGTTCAGGCGGGCGTAAAAATTCATCAGGGGCTGCCCGCGAAGGCTGGCCGCCTGGTCGTAATGGGCGATGGCCTGCTCCACGTCGCCCCGGGCCTGCTCGCATTGGGCCAGGAGGTATTGCCACCGGCTGCGCAGCTTCTTATCCGGCTGCAGGGCCACGGCCCGTTCCAGGGCCACCGCTCCGCGCCCATACAGCCCCTGGCGGAAAAAGAACCAGGACTGCAGGGCCGCCAGCTCCGGCTGCAGCCGCTGCGGAAACAGGGGATCTTCCGCCAGCACGCTCAGCAGGCCGCGGGCCTGGTCGAAATCGCCGGCAGCGATGGCCGTGCGGGCCAGCCACACCAGGGCGTCGTTGCGGCTCGGCACATGGCGGAGCATACCTTGCTCTTCTTTGGTGGATACCGATAGCTGGGCGTGGGCGGTGAAGCCGCGGGTGCCGATGGCCTGGGCCTGCCCCTCGGCGTCGCGGGGCGCCGTAGCCGTATTGATGTGCTGGAAGGCCGCCTGGGCATGGGGATAGTCCCCCTTATAATAATAGGCCTGTCCGGCCAGCAGGTAGAGGTTGTCGATCCAACGCACCCGGGGATCGTGGATCTCTATGCCGATGCCGGCATTCTGGATCACGGAATCCAGGTCTCCGGCCATGGGCAGGATGTCCTCGGCCGTAACCGGAAAAAATTGGAGCAGGGAATCGTAGTTGTCCAGGTGGGCCGCCTCGGCGTCCCGCAGGATGGCGTCCAGTTTGGACCGGGTGTTGTAGTAAAAGTTGTAATGGGTGACCAGGTTCTGGAAGACGTTGCGGGGAAAACCGAACTTCTTGCTGGCCAGCTTCTTAGCGGGTATTTCCCGGGTCATCCAGGAAGAATCCTCACCATTGCTGCCCCCCAGGATGATCTGCGCCCGGCTGTCCCGCGCCGCCCATAGGGTCAATAGTACAATAAGAGACAGGATTATGGGCTTTCGCAGCTGCATTCCATCAGTTAAACGAGCGGTAAATATATAAACAGATTTCCGGATAAAATATTTTCCGGCGGGCCGGGTGGAGGGGCCGAAAGAGGCTTCCGAGGGAATTCGGCCCCCCGCAGATTCGAAAAATGGAAAAAAATAAGCGATAAATCCATGATCTGTTCATGAATATTGGTATTTTCGTACTTCGCCTGATAAAACTACGTTAATAGGCATGCGGTATGGCAGCAAAAAATACAGGCGCGGAACGGAAAGGGCATTCCTGGTGGGAACGGCTCCATTACCGGTACCGCCTGATCGTGCTCAACGATGAGACGCTGGAGGAGGTGACTTCCGTCCAGCTGACGAAGAAGAGCCTGTATATCATGCTGTGCACCCTTTTTGTCGTATTGGCGCTGCTGACAGGCAGCCTGCTGGCATACACCCCGTTGCGGTATTATATTCCGGGGTACGGCGATCAGAAACAGCGGAAGGAATACATCCAGCTGAACATGAGGGCCGACTCCCTGGAACGGCTGGTGACGGCCCAGGCACGCTATCTGGAAAACATCCGGCAGGTGCTGCACGGACAGATGGCTCCCGTGGATACAGCCCTGTTGCCCATGCCGAAAGTGGAACACAGTACCCATTGAGGGCCCGAAGCCGTATCCTCATTGCTCATGTATAAAAACCATGCTATGTTTACACGTAAAGACGACGGTTACGACACCAACGCGTATGTTCCCAGCTCTCCGGGGCCTGTAGGGAATGCTGCCGCCGGCTCCGCCTCGGGGACCAGCCCCGATGCCAACATCATCACCAAGGGCACCCTGATCCAGGGCGACCTCTATTGCGAAGGCGACCTGCGGGTGGACGGACAGGTCAAGGGCACCATCCGTTCCAAGGCCAAGGTCATGATCGGCAGCGAAGGGCTGGTCGAAGGAGACGTGGAGTGCGTGCGCGCCGAGGTCCTGGGATCCGTGAAAGGAAGCCTGAAAGTACAGGATCTGCTTTACCTGCGCGGCAACGCCAAAATGGACGGCGACGTACTGACCACCCACCTGGAAATGGAACCTACGGTCCGTTTCAACGGGAAATGTACCATGCAGGACAAGGTGGAGCTGTCCTCGTTCAACCATAAGCAGGAAAAGCCCCAGAGCGCCCCCGCTTCCCCGGCGAAGTCCGCCCCTACCAAGGACGATGGAGAAAAGGAAACCAAGTCCGTCAACGGGCTCTTCCAGAAACAGGCGGCGGTCTGAGAAGGCCTGGCTGCAGTACGCCGGCATGGCCACGGAAATGATGGCCATGCTGGGCGTAGCGGCCTTTGCGGGATATAAGATCGACCAGTGGTGCGGATGGGGGCTGCCCGTATTCCTGATCCTTTTTTCGTTAGCCGCATTAACCGTATTTTTGTGGCGTCTGATTAAAGCTACAGGAAAAAGGGATGGATAGATTCTATATCAGGCTGATTATCCTCTTCTGCGCCATCAACGGGGTGGGGATCGCCTATTCTCACCTGCTGGAAAAATGGGGGGTGGTCAACCTGGCAGGCATGACGGGAAACATCCTGCTGGCCTCCGTAACGGCCGTCTCTTTCTATGTCAACCGAAAGGCCATCCTGGCCCAAAACAACCATGCGTTCGTACGCCTCGTCTACCTCTCGACTTTTATCAAATTGCTGATCTGCGCAGCCGCCGTGGTGGTGTATGTTTACGCCTTCCGCAGCCAGGTCACGGCGGGTACCATCATCCTTTTTTTCCTGCTCTACATTCTCTATACGATATTGGAGACATTAAGTTTGATGAAGGTTTCTAAACCCCGCTCAAATTGATTTCCCGGAAAGAATTTTCGCTGATCACCCTGGCCGATTACCTTCCAGCAGGGACCTACGATCAAGTAGCCAGGTACCTCAATCGTTATCAGGTTCAGCTGACCATTACCCGGAAGCGCAACACGGTGCTGGGGGATTACCGGCATCCCGACAGCCAGGGGGGGCATCGCATTACCGTCAACGGCGACCTGAACCGCTACGCTTTTTTGATCACCCTGCTCCACGAGATCGCCCATCTGGTCACCTATGTGCGCTATGGCTACAACGTCTCCCCGCACGGGCGGGAATGGAAAATGGTCTTTGGCCGCATCCTGCGTGAGTTCATTGGCAAGAGCTTTATGCCCGAGGACATCGAACGGGCCGTGGTGGCTTACATGGAGAACCCTTCCGCCCGCACCTGCGTGGACGAGGAGCTGATCCGCACCCTCCGCCGCTACGACTCCCACCGCAACGGCTTCTGCTTTGTAGAGGACATCGAGGAGGGGGATTTGTTCAAGGCCGCCGACGGGCGCATCTACCGCAGGGGCAAAAAGATCCGCAAACGCTATGAATGCCGGGATATCCGGAACCGAAGGACTTACCTTTTCAGCCCTGTGTATGAGGTCGAACGGGTCAAAAGCCTCTATTGAGGCGCCCCGTCCGGGAAAGGACTGTTTGTTGACGCTCGGGGCGGAACGCCCTGCCAAGATAACGGCTATGCACTGGTACGCCCTGTATACGAAACCCCGGAACGAGAAAAAAGTGGCCGACCTGCTGGAACGCAAGGGCGTCGAGGTCTACTGCCCTTTGCGGGAGGAGGTACGCCAATGGAGCGACCGCAAGAAAAAGGTGAAGATGCCGGTCTTCCGCTCTTATGTCTTCGTCCGCTTGGAAGACTACAAAAAAGAAAGTGTTCCCGTGCTGGAAACGCCGGGGGCGGTCCGCTTCCTGTGGTGGCTGGGCAAGCCGGGGATCGTGCGGGATGAAGAGATCGAACGCATCCGGTATTTCCTGCAGGCCTATGCGGGCGCTCCCCTCACCGTGGAATACCACCGCGGCGACAAGGTCCTCATTGCCGAAGGCGCCCTGAAAGACCAGACGGGGGTCATCGTGGACATGACCCGGCGCAAGGCCATACTCCTGATCGAATCCCTGGGCATCCAGGTCGTCGCCCAGATCCCGCTGGGGGCCCTGGCGCCCTGGGAACCACGGCCCTGATCCCTCATGATGCATCAAAGAGCTCCGCTTCCACCTGCTGACACAGGGCATGGCCCAGCAGCATATGGGCTTCCTGTATCCGGGGCGTATCCCGGGACGGCACGTTGACCAGGTAATCGCAGCGTCCTTTCAGCAGTCCTCCGCCCTCTCCCGTCATTCCCACCGTGAGCATCCCTTTCGTACGGGCCATATCTACGGCCCGGAGAATATTTTCCGACTGGCCGGAAGTAGAGAGGGCCACGAGGATATCCCCGGGGCGCCCCATGGCCTCGACCAGGCGGGCATAGGTGTCGGCATAGGAAAAATCGTTGGCCACGGCAGTGAGGTAAGAGCTGTTGCCATGCAGGACGTCGGCGTACAACGGTGGACGGTTCCGGTAAAAACGGCCCGACAGCTCCGCAGCCAGGTGCTGCGCGTCGGCGGCGCTGCCCCCGTTGCCGCAGAACAGGATCTTGCCCCCCGACCGAAGACTCCGGATCATGGCCCCGCACACCTCCCGCAGCGTCTGCTGCAGGCCCTCGCTGACGAGGATCTGTTGCTTGACGGCCACGGCCGCGCGGATGCTTTCCGCCAGGATCTTGTCCAGCGCTTCCGGCGCCGTGATGGCCGGCCCCAGCCAGTCTTCTTCCGGGTCCTTAGACCCCGATATCTGTGTGTTCATAGCTCATCTTGATGCGTCTATAATGGTTTCGGTGTGGCGGTCCCTTTCGGCGGGCAGGCCCTGGAGAAAGGCTGCGGCCATCGCAAAGGCTTCCCCGAACCGGGGCTGCCGCTTCCAGTCGATGACCTTGTGCAGGGAACCGTCCAGGGGACCCCAGCGCTGCGGCTCCCCGTCCATGCTGATGACGATGCTGGGCGTGTCCAGGGCATCGGCGATGTGGGAGGCGCCGGTACAATTGGTGATCAGGGCGCTGGCGCCGCCGATCACCATGCCGGCTGCGCCCAGGCTGGTGCGGCCGGTCAGGTCCCAGGCCCTCCTTTTCATGTACTTCCGCACCTCATGACCGATGGACACCTCCGCCGCCGTCCCCGTAATGACCACCGCGTATCCCAGCTCGCTGCAGTGATCCGCCAGGGCAGCAAAATAAGGGGGCGGCCACCGGCGCCTCGGGCTGCGGGCACCCGGGTGCACGCAGACATAAGGCTGCCCCCGCGGTGGCAGGGCCAGCTCCCCCACCGCGACCCGGTCTGCTTCGGTGAGGGGAAACTCCAGGTGATCGCCCTGCGGGGGTACGCCCAGCGCGGCCAGCAGCCGCAGGTGCCGGCGAAGCTCGGGCAGGCCGTCGGGATAAGGGATGAAGTGCCGGAGCTGCGGATCCTTCGGGCCTGGGGGATAAAACCCCGCCGTATAGACGGCGCCGAACATCTGCACCAGCAGGTTAACGACGTACCCCTGGCCGTGCATCTGCAGGACAAGGTCGAACCGTTCTTCCCGCATCTGCAGCAGGAAACGCTGAAGGGCCTCCGCGTCAGGCTCCTGCTCCGGCAGCCCCGCATATCCCGGGAAGGAGATGAAGCGGTCCAGATAGCGGGGATACCGCTCGACGAATCCCGCAGCCCAGGGAAGCCCGACCAGCGTGATCTCCGCCTGGGGAAAGCGCTGGCGCAGCGCCCGCAGCGCAGGGGTGACGCAGAGCAGATCGCCCAGGTACAGGGCCCGAAAAATGGCGATCTTCCGGATATGGTCCAGCGGAAGGCTCATAAGAAGAAGATTTTATACTTGAAGGCACCGACCAGCCGCCAGAAAATCGAGAGGAACGGTATGCACAGCGAGGTGACGGCCATTTCCAGGAGATGGGTGCCCTTCCTGGAGCAACCCTCCAGCCGTCTCCACATGAACGAGGCGCTGAAGGCCAGCCAGCCCACCAGAGAAGCGGTGACCAGGGCCTGGTGGGCGCCCAGCAGGCCGCCGAGGAGCAGGGCGAGAAAGGCCAGCACAGCGCCGTAATAATGCCAGGGCGGATGCGCCTGTATGCGGCAACGGTAGAGCCGGGGGTGTACCTTGTATAGCAGGGCGTTGTACATGCTGCGCCGCTGTTCTTTCAGGCTCACTCCCCAGCGTGACGGACGTACAGGATGAATGATGCAGGCCGCAGGAACGGATTCCACAGGAATGCGGTGCTCCAGGAAACGGAATTGGAGGTCGCTGTCTTCTCTCCAGGCGCAGGGAAACCTTTCGTCGAAACCTTTTACCCGCTCCAGCGCCCGGCGAGTACAAAAGCAGTTGGCGGTGACGAAATCCGCCTCTTCCAGCCGGGAGACATTGCGTTCATAATCGGTGGGCCGTGCCGGCACGGGCACGACGACGCGGCCGGCCAGCGCGACCATATCCTGGTTTCGGTAGGCATCCCACGCATGGCGCAGCCAGCGCACCTGCGGCACACAATCGTCGTCCGTGAAGGCGATCAGCCGTCCGGCGGCCAGCCGCCAGCCGGCATTGCGCGCCGCCGCAGGCCCCTTTTTCCGGGGCAGGGCGACATACCTGACGGCCGGCTGCCCGCCGGGCGGGGCGCCATGCTCGACCACGGCGCGGGTAACGGGGTCCGGACCGTCAGATACCACAATGACTTCGTAATGCTGCGGGGGAAACGCCTGGATCATCAGGGCGCTCAGGCAGCGCTTCAGCAAGGCCGGCCGGTTGAAAGTCGGCACCACGATCGATATATCTACAGGCATGTCACTTGGTTAACAGGAATCGGTTAATCACCAGGGCATCGAAGGGCGAACTCCAGAAACATTCCACCGCATCGCGGGGCGTGCAGACGATGGGCTTGCCCAGGGTGTTGAAAGACGTGTTCACCAGTATAGGCACCCCCGTTATCTTTTTGAACGCCGCAATGAGGTCGTAATACGGCTTGTTCTGACGGCGATTCACCGTCTGTATCCGGGCGCTGCCGTCGACATGGCATACGGCGGGGATCCTCTTTTTCATCTCCGCACGGACCTGGTACACGAAAAGCATGAAAGGCGATTTCCCGGCATCCTCGAACCATTCGGGGGCGTCTTCCTCCAGGACGGAGGGCGCCACGGGCCGGAAATCCTCGCGGTCCTTGAGTTTGTTCAGCCGCTCCTGCATGGACGCATGCAGAGGCGAGGCAAGAATAGAGCGGTTGCCGAGGGCCCGGGGGCCGAACTCCATCCGTCCCTGGTACCAGCCGACGATCCGGTCTTCGGCGAGCAGGGCAGCGGTCTGCCGGGCGACATCATCCAGTTTCACGTAAGGCACCTTGATCCATTGCAGGTAGCGTTCGACGGCCTCATCGTCGTAACCCGGCCCCCAATAGGCATGATCCATCCTAAAACGCCGGCGCCTGTCTTTCCTTATCCGTCCGTCGACCCAGAATGCTGCACCGAGGGCGGTCCCTGCGTCTCCCGCGGCAGGCTGCACCCATATCTGGGAAAAGGCGCTTCGTTCCCGCAGCATGGCGTTGAGCACACAGTTGAGGGCTACCCCGCCGGCCAGGCAAAGATTGGGCTGGTGCGTTTCCTGATACAGCCAGTGAGCCAGTTCCAGGACCGTTTCCTCCAACACCGCCTGCAGGGACCGGGCGATATCGTAATGGCGGCGCTCTATGGGCGCCTCCCGTGGCCGGGCCGGACCGAAGCGCTCCGTCAGCCGGTACGGCTCTATGGTGTACCGGCCGCGGCGCAGGACCTGGATCATCGATCTGAATTCCTTGACATAGCGGGGCTTCCCGTAAGAGGCCAGGGCCATGACTTTGTACTCGTCCGAGGACCGCAAAAAGCCCAGGTACTCCGTGACACTTTCGTAGAGAAGCCCCAGCGAGTGGGGCATCTCCACCTGGGAGATCCGCGTCAGAGACTGCCCTTCCCCCACATGATAGGTCGTGGTGGCCTTTTCTCCCCGGCCGTCCAGGGTGAGGATGGCGGCCTGCTCAAAAGGCGAAGCGTGGAAGGCACTGGCTGCATGACAAATGTGGTGGTCCACAAAATGCCAGCGGGGCTCTGCGGCCTGCCCGTTGCTGAAATAGTGCTCCAGGTGATGCGGGAAACCGCTGCGCAACTGCCGCGGGGCATTGACAATAGAGGCCAGGAATAAAGGATCCCAGACAGAAAACCATTCATCGCCCGCCGCGTGCGCACTGGGCTCCAGGGGCAGCGTGATGGACTGATGGTACCGATCGCGATTGAGCAGGAGCCAGGGATCAAAGGAGTAGGCCACATGGTCTACGTCTTTCATCCGTATCCCTGTCTCTTGCAAGCAATACTGGATGGCATGAAACGGTAGCTCATAGGTGGAAAACGGAATGGGGCGTTTTCCATGTTTGATGTGCGTAAACCGCTCTTCTTCCGCAGCAGCCACCAGTTTGCCGTCCTGCACCAGGCAGGCGGCCGAATCATGAAAGGCGGCATTGATACCCAGGGTATACATAAGCAGGTGTTTTGATCATCACGGATATGGATCGGATCATGAAGTCTTCCGCGGGCAAACCACTTGGCCTCCTGCCCTTTGTCCGGAGAAAGCCTTGTCCAATTTTTACACCAATCACCGCATGTGCCGGATACGTACCGTTTCACCATGCGCAGGACCGGGCGATGAGGATAAAGTTCTACAAACGCTTCCTCAAACGCAGGTCCGGCAAGGGAAAACGACGGGAGAAACGCTTCTTTCCGCTCTGCCCATAAGGGCCGGCGTACTTTGGCACTGTTTTTAAAGCGTCATTCAGGACTGCGCGACGGCAAGACATCGTTACCATACGCATGCTGTCCACCTCACGTCCTCCTGCTTCCCCTCCCCTTCTGCGTGAGCCATACCGCGTACAACGTGAACCGTGAATCATTAAAATTGATATGTCATGTCATCATCTGCATCACACACCACCACGAATCATGAGGAGATCAGGCAGTGGGTAGAAGAACGTCAAGGAGTTCCTGCGCAAGTCCGCGGAACCGGATCCGGCCACGAAGCCGGTCTGCTCCGGATTGACTTTCCCGGATCGGAAAACC
>CBINPH010000025.1:0-15683 GCA_966252445.1 uncultured Chitinophagaceae bacterium
CAGCCCTTTGGCAAAACAGGACCCCACCAGCAAGGAGCCTATCAAGCCGGGGGCCCGGGTAAATCCGACGGCGCTGAGGCTCCCACAATCCGTATCCGCCTCCTGGAGGGCAGCATCCACCACAGGGATAATGTTCTGCATATGCGCCCTCGAAGCCAGTTCCGGCACCACGCCGCCATACTTTTCGTGCACCTGCTGGCCGGCAATGACATTGCTCAGGATCTGTCCGTCCCGCAATACGGCAGCACTGGTTTCATCACAAGAAGATTCGATAGCCAACAGGGTAACAGCCATTGCTCACAAATTGTTTGTGTACGACACCGCCCGCAACAGGAAGCTTCCTAGGACCGGATGGCGACCACCGGGTCGAGGCGGGAAGCGAAATACGCAGGGATAAAGCCCGCCAGAATACCCGTGCCAATGGATATGCCCAGGCCGGTCAGGATGATGCCGATAGTCATGTAGATGTCGAAGAAGACGAAGGAAGTGATCAACTTGGTGACGATGAAAACGAATAACATGCCCAAGGCGCCCCCAATGAGACAAAGGATAACGGCCTCGATCAGGAATTCCTGCATGATCACATGCGGCTTGGCCCCAATGGCTTTTTTCAGCCCAATAATGTTCGTCCTTTCCTTGACGGTCACAAACATGATGTTGGCAATCCCGAAAGCCCCTACGATCAGGGCGAAGATGCCGATCACCGCTCCTCCTATGTTAATATTGCCCAACATGTTGTCCATGTCGTCGGCCATCATGCTCATTTCGTTGAGTGCAAAATTATCGTCCTGTGAGGGCTTCAGCCGGCGGATGGACCGCATCGCGCCACGCAGGTTCTCTTTCAGCTCAGGCATGGCTACCTGCGGGGCGGCCCGCACCATGATGAAAGGCTCCACCCAGCGGCTGCGGTCATTGGCGATCTGCCGGGCAGCGATATAGGGTACCAACACGCTGTTGTCATAGTCAAAGCCACCCAGGATATTGGTACCGTAAGTCTTCATGGCACCGACTACTGTAAAACGCTTGTTGGCAAAGGTAACCACTTTGCCCAAGGCGTCCTGGGCGGAATTGAATAAGCCGCCCCAGAGGTTGGCACCCAGGATGATCACCATGCTGTTTCCAGAGGTTTCGATGGGGGTAAAGAAACGCCCGGTGGTAATATCCAGTTGCTGAATGCGGTCAAAACCGTCGGTGACGGCCAACATGGTTGCCCCATCCATATAGGAATCCCCGTACTCCAGCGTTTGCCCGCCCAGGTCATATACATAGGCCATGGCATCGGCGTCCCGCACCCGTTGTTTAAGATCCAGGTATTCGTCGTATTTGGCCGACGGACGCTGTACATACTTCCACCAGTCCGACCCGGTGTTGCCCCAGGGCCAGCGTTGCACATACACCACGTTGTTTCCTATGGAAGACATCTCTTCCCGGACGTTCATTTCCAGGCTCTTGGTGAGCGTCATAACGGTGATGATGCAGAAGATACCGATGGTCACCCCCAGGAGGGAAAGGATGGTCCGTACTTTATTTACCCGCAGTTCCTGAAGAGCCATGCCCAGGCAGTGGAGAAAGATTTTAAGGGACTTGACCATTTCACAAATGTACCACTTGGCCGATTAACCGGGAAATTTCTTTGACCGGCGGGACAGGGCATTTTCCAGCGAATTTTCACCGTCGCCAGCCCCAACAAACCGCCCGAATGCCTACCTTTGCCCTCTCTGAGGAACCATACCAGCCCTTTATGCAGCACCTGGAAGAACCTTTGTTGACCAATAAGTACGCCGCAGCCATCAGCCATCGCCGGACCTTTGCCATTATTTCCCATCCCGATGCAGGCAAGACCACCCTGACGGAAAAGCTGTTGCTTTTTGGGGGGGCGATCCAAACGGCCGGGGCGGTCAAGTCCAACAAAATCAAGAAGCACGCGACCTCCGATTTTATGGAGATTGAGCGCCAGCGTGGCATCTCGGTGGCTACCTCCGTGATGTCTTTCGAATACAAGGATATCCTGATCAACCTCCTGGACACGCCGGGTCACAAGGACTTTGCGGAAGACACCTACCGTACCCTGACGGCGGTCGACAGCGTCATCCTGGTGGTGGATTGCGTCAAAGGGGTTGAAGAGCAGACCGAAAGGCTGATGGAGGTCTGCCGGATGAGGGACACGCCCGTGATCATCTTTATCAATAAGTTGGACCGTGATGGCAAGAATCCTTTTGACCTGCTGGACGAGCTGGAGGAGAAGCTTTCCATCAACGTACAGCCGCTCAGCTGGCCGATCAATATGGGCCGGGATTTTAAAGGCGTATATAACCTCTTCGACAAAAGCCTGCTGCGCTTTCATTCGAACCAGAAAGGGAGCGACGATGACCTGATTCGCCTGCCCGACCTGAATGCGCCTCTGGTCGACGAGTTGTTCGACGAAAGGGACGCTGAGCAGCTGCGGAATGATGGAGAACTGATCAGCGGGGTGTACGACCCCTTCAACACCGATGACTACCTGCGCGGCAAGCTGGCTCCGGTTTTCTTCGGCAGTGCGCTCAACAATTTCGGTGTTAAGGACCTGCTGGATACCTTCATTGCCATAGCCCCGCCCCCCCGGAACCGGCAAACAAGCGTCCGGGAGGTGGATGTGCGTGAAGAAAAGTTCAGCGGCTTCATTTTTAAAATCCATGCCAACCTGGATCCCCGGCATCGGGACAGGATAGCCTTTCTCCGGGTCTGCTCCGGGAAATTCCAGCGCAACCAGTTCTACCATCACGTGCGCCTGGACAAAAACCTCCGGTTCAGCAGCCCTTATACCTTCATGGCGCGGGAAAAAAACCTCCTGGAAGATGCCTTCCCCGGAGATGTGGTCGGGCTGTTCGATACCGGCCATTTCAAGATCGGCGATACGCTCACCGAAGGAGAGGAATTTTACTTTACCGGCATCCCAAGCTTCTCACCGGAACTTTTTAAGGAGCTGGTTAATAAGGATCCCTTGAAAACCAAGCAACTGGAAAAGGGGATACGGCAGCTCACCGATGAAGGGGTCGCCCAGCTGTTTACCCAGCACGGGGGGCACCGCAAAATCATCGGCTGCGTGGGGGACCTGCAATTTGAGGTGATCAAATACCGTTTACTCCAGGAATATGGCGCTTCCTGTGAATTCAACACCCTGCCCTTTTACAAGGCCTGCTGGATCACCGGGGAAAAGGCGGCCGTCGACAATTTCGCCCGGTTCAAACAAGCCAACATCGTGGAAGACAAAGACGGCCAACTGGTGTACCTGGCCCAGTCGGAGTGGTACCTGAATACGGAAAGGGAACAACACCCCGAGATCAGCTTCCACTTCAGCTCCGAAATCCATAAATAGCCCGAATGAAAACCATATTGTTGACGGGAGGAGCGGGCTTTATCGGCAGCCACCTGGCGGCAGCCCTCTTGCGTGACACGGACAACAGGATCATTTGCCTGGATAATTTCGATCCATTTTACCCTCCGGCCCTTAAACGGGAAAACCTGGAGGCTTTGCAAACAAACGACCGGTTTCGCCTGTGGGAAGCCGACCTGGCCACCCTGACCCCCACAGATCTGCAGCAAATGAGCGGTGGCGCAGCAGTTGACCTGATCATCCATTTGGCCGCTAAGGCAGGGGTGCGGCCGAGCATTCAGGACCCCCTGGCTTACTACCAGACCAATACCGACGGGACACTCCGGTTGCTGGAGTATGCCCGTCAGGCCGGCATTCCCCGGTTTATCTTCGCCTCCTCCAGCAGCGTGTACGGCAATGCCCCCCGGGTGCCCTGGACGGAGGATCTGCGGGAGCTCATGCCGATCAGCCCCTATGCGTCCAGCAAACTGGCGGGAGAACAGCTGGGGCAGGTATATAGTCATTTGTATGGCATCCGGTTCACGGCGCTGCGCCTTTTTACAGTATACGGGCCCCGGCAGCGCCCCGACCTGGCCATTCACAAGTTCTATAACCTCATGCGGGACGGCCGGGAGATTACCGTCTATGGAGACGGGTCCACATCCAGGGATTATACGTTTGTCGGTGACATCGTCGCCGGGATCCTGGCTGCCGTCAACCATCCTTCCCCTGAAGCTTTCTCGGTGTTCAACCTGGGCAACGGTCATCCGGTGAGCCTCCTGCAGCTCGTCCGGGCCCTGGAAACAGTCCTCGGGAAACCCGCTCTTCTGCGCCATACAGGGGAGCAACCGGGAGATGTGCAGCGGACCTGGGCGGACATCCACAAAGCCTCCGAACAACTCGGGTACCGGCCGGCTACCTCGCTGGAGGAGGGCATCCGCGCCTTCGCCCGCTGGAAAGAAACGGTAACTGCCATACATTATTGACGGCAGTCCCAACCGCAACATGCATGAACAAGCGCCAACAGATCCTATTGCTGCTTATCCTTAGCGGGGTGCTTTTCTTTCTTCGCCTGGGCAGCATCAGTGTCTACCAGGTTGCCGAGGCCCGCAACGCCCAATGTGCCCGGGAAATGATGGACCGGAAGGACTGGGTGGTACCCGTGTTCAACGGACAGCTCCGCACCGATAAGCCTGCCCTGGAGTACTTCGCGATGATGACGGCCTACACCTTCTTCGGCACCAGCGAGGGCAGCGCCCGTTTTTTTTCCGCCGTCTGCGGGGTACTGCTGGTACTGTTTACCTTTCTGCTGGCCTGGAAACACCTGGGCCACCGGGCCGCCTGGTGGACGGCACTGAGCTTGCTGGCCTCTGCGCATACGGTCGCTCAGTTCCGGCTGGCGACTCCTGACCCCTACCTGATCCTATGCCACGCCGGGGCCTTGTATTGTTTTATGGAGGGGCGGGTCATCCCCGACCGGCGCCGGGCTTGGACATGGTACCTGGGCATGTATGTCGCCCTGGGCCTCGCTTTGCTGGCCAAGGGCCCCGTTGGGCTGGCGCTTCCCGCCCTCACCGTCGGCCTCTTTCTGCTGGCCAAGAAGCGCCTGACCTGGTCCTCGATTAGGCAGCTGCAGCCCTGGTGGGGTCTGCTGGTGGCCCTGGTCGTCGCCGCGCCCTGGTATCTTCTGGTCCATGACCGGACTGGAGGGGCCTGGACCCGCGGCTTCTTTCTGGAGCACAACGTGGAGCGGTTCAGCGCCGCCACCGGCGGTCATGGCGGGCTGTTTTTTCTCCCGGTGGTCTTCGTCCTGGCCGGCATGCTGCCTTTTTCCGCCTTCGGGGTGCATAGCGTCGCCCACGCATGGAAACGCAGGCGGGAAAACGACCTGCTGTTGCTGTCCCTGCTCGCGACCGCCGTCGTGCTGGTTTTTTACGCCCTCGCCCGCACGAAACTGGTGAACTATACCGTGCCCGCCTACCCTTTCGTCGCCCTGATGATCGGCGCCTTCCTGGACAGGCTGACCACGGAACCATACCGCGCGAGGGCGCTGTCCTTCTCCTGGGGGCTGCTCCTGGCGCTGGCCCTCGGGCTGCCGGTCGCTTTCTGGTGGTGGTCCGGAAGCCTGGAAGCCTTGGCCCCGTACCGCTGGCTGACGGTCTGTATGTGCGTGTTTCCCCTTGGCACTGTGCTGGCTGCCCTATATGGTCGCAGACAGCGCTCCGGCGCCCTTTGGATCCTGGCCTTCACCTACATCACGGGCATTGCCCTGCTCTTTGCCTACCCCTACCCCCTCCTGGATGCACAGAACCCCATGCAGAAGGCCAAACCCCTGCTCTATCCCGACCGGCCGGTGCTCGTCTACCGCAGTTTCAATGATGCCTTCGTGTTTTATATAGGACACCCGGTAAACAAGACCGCAGATACCGCAGCAGTCCGCGACTTCCTGTCCAGGTATCCCGACGGGCTGATCATCAGCGACGCCCGTGACCAGGCGCCGCTGCGAGGCATGGAGGGGCTGCAATTGCTGCGCAGTGACCATGAAATCTTCAATTCCCACACCTCGCGCATCTACCGGTTAAGGGCGCCCTGACGGTCATCAGCCGGCCTCCGAGAAATTTTTATGTCCCTCCTCCCTGACGTTCGTATTTTTATGCCCCAAGCGCTATCTCAAAAACACCTGTCCGGATGAAGCTATCGATCGTCATCACCCTGTACAACGAGGAAGACAACATCATTCCCCTGCTGCAAAGTATCCATGCGGCTCTGGGCGCGCTGGATTATGAGCTGATCCTGGTGGATGACGGCTCCCGGGACAAGACGGTGGCGCTGGTCAAGGAGCACAGCTATCCCCAGGTCCGGTTGATCGTGCTGAACAAAAATTACGGGCAGACAACCGCCATGGCCGCCGGGATACACGAAGCGAGAGGCGAATACATCGTCACGATGGACGGGGACCTGCAGAACGACCCTGCGGATATTCCGGTATTGCTGGAGATGGCCGAACGCGAGCATTGGGATGTGGTCGCCGGACAGCGTAGAAACCGCCAGGATGGGCTGTTCCTGCGCAAGATACCCAGCCGCATCGCCAATATGCTCATCCGTTACATGACCAAAGTGCGATTGCACGATTATGGCTGTACCCTGAAAATCTTCAGGCAAGACATTGCCAAGGACCTGGGGCTGTACGGCGAGCTGCACCGTTTCATTCCCGTGCTGGCGGCCATGCAGGGCGCCCGCATGACCGAAATAGCAGTACGCCATCACCCACGCATACACGGCGTCTCCAAATATGGCCTGGGTCGCACGATCCGGGTGATGAGCGACCTGCTCTTCATCGTCTTCTTTCAAAGGTACTTCCAGCGGCCCATGCATCTGTTCGGGCCGGTGGGCATCATCTGTTTCCTGGCAGGCATCGTCATCAACGCTTACCTCCTGGTCGTTAAACTGGGCGGAGCGAAAATCGGCAACCGGCCCTTGCTTATCCTGGGCGTGATCCTGCTCCTGGCCGGCCTGCAGATCATCCTGTTCGGGTTCGTGGCGGAGATCCTGATGCGGATTTATTACGAATCCCAGGACAAGAGGAACTACAAAATCAAACAGATCTTCTCTGGAAATGCGCCCTCATGAACAAGTGGATCAAATGGCCCCTGCGCATACTGCTTTCCGGGCTGGCCCTCTACCTGATCTTCCGCAAGATCAGCTGGCAGGAAACCTGGCACCTCGTCAAGTCTTCGGCCTGGTTGTGGCTGTTGCCCGCCTTGTTGCTCTACAACGCCTCTCAATGGATCAGCGCTAGGCGGCTGCTCTGTTTCTACCGTGTGCTGGACGTGCCGCTCAGCGTCAGGGACAATCTGCTGCTCTACTACAAAGGGATGTTTTACAACCTGTTTCTACCCGGTGGTATAGGGGGAGACGGCTATAAGGTGCATTTTATATTCCGGAGGTTCCATACGCCCGTGCGTCCCCTGCTGACAGCCACGCTGATGGACCGGCTGGTTGGACTGATCGTGCTGGCCTTCCTGCTGGTCTTGCTGGGCAGTCAGGGCATGCTGCCGCCCGAGCTCCTGCCATTCCCGGCGTGGTGGCTTATCGCCGGTTACCTGGCGGCCGTGGCCCTGGGCAGCTGGCTCCTGCGTCGGCTCTTGCCTACCTTTGCGCCCGTCATCCCCGAGACCACGTTGTGGTCGGGCGCCGTGCAGCTCCTGCAGCTGGCCAGCGTGTGCTGCATCCTCCAGGCCCTGCATATCACGGGCCCCCTGCTTGCCTATCTGCTGCTTTTCCTGGGAAGTTCGGTGGCGGCGGTAATCCCCTTCACCATCGGCGGGGCCGGCGCACGGGAGTTGGTTTTTATGGTTGGAGCACCGTTGGTGGGCGCCCTGCCGGAACAGGCGGTGGCGACCAGCCTGATCTTTTTTCTGCTCACCGTCGTGAGCTCCCTGGCCGGGGCATTTCTCCAGGCCCGGAGCTCGTGAGGGATTTACGGGCTTCAGGAAGGGTCCTGGATATCCGGCTCGCCCGCCAGCGGGCCCTGGGATGTTTCCCCGGGAGCCGCCTGCTGGCGGGGAAGATCCTCCGAGCCGCCTTTTTTTCCCGCGTCGTCGCAACGCCCTGGCGAAGCATCTAGTTCCCGGGATTCCATGATCTCCATGAAATAGTGCATCTCCGGATAACGTTTCAACAAGGATTCCAGTTCCCCGCTTTCTTCTGCACTGATGGCCTTACCCATGCGCCGGGCGATAAGCTGCAGTATTCTATTTTCCGGATCCATAACGGCCCTGGTGAAGAATTAATCCATGAAAAGGCGTCTGTTCAGCAGGCGCCTGCCCATATTCCGTACCCAATGTAACAAGAATTCCCGGACATTGCGCGGGACCGTGATGAAACAGCCGTCCGCCGTGCCGATGGAGCATGCCGGCCAGCTGCCGGCAGCGCAGCGTTCCAGCTTCAGGGCGCGGGCGGAGAAACCATCCAGATCAGGGGATGGCGGATGGGCAGGTTGCGAATCACCTCGTCGGTCTGTGGGTCATGCGGCAGCCGCTTCCAGAGATCGAAATAGGCCTGATCCTCGAAAGCGGCCGCCCCGAAAACCAGGCAAGGCTGTGCCACAGGCCAGGCCGACCAATACATAACGTCCGGAGGCCGGTGCCAGCTGCGCTTGTCCGCCATAAAGGGATACATGAACCGCAGTCCTAGGCCTATGCTCCGGCCGTCAGGCGTGGTATAGGACCAAAGGTCATGGCTGCTGTCGCTCAGGATCTGGCAGATGGTCGCCATGGCATCGAGGTTAAACAGGGAATATCCATACGGCTTGGTGCGGCTGAGCTCCAGGGGAAAACTGCCCTGCGCACTCATCTGGTTGGGCAAGAGCTCGGTCTGGTAGCGTTCGCGGCAAAAGGCCATGATACTACTGTCCCCCGTAACTTTTGCAAAGGAGGCCACCTGCATCACCCAGCAGGTACCGTGGTTGTTCTTCGCCTTCATCTCGTCCTGCCCGTTCTTGCTCTGCATGAGCCAGCGCAGGTATTCGGCGAACCAGTTTCTGATGGCCTGCAGCGCTCCCTCCGGAATCAGGCCGGCCTGTTCGAAAAGGTAGATGGCCTGGGCCACTTCCATCAGGTGAATGGTGTCGATAATACCGATGCCCCTGCCGGGGGTGATTCCGTGGATAGCCTGCGCAAAGCGCAGATGCGGCCGCATAAAAGTAGCCGTATCCACAAACCAGGCACGGGCATGCGCCAACGCCTTTTCCGCATAACGGGGGTCCCGGGTCAGCACATAAGCAGCCGCCAGATCCCCCATGATCCTGCTGAACCGGATCATGGCATGGCGGTGCGCCACGAAATTTTCCGGGTTGGTCTCCCCGTCCCGGCGTATATAGGGGCCACCCGGATGGGCGGGATCAGGCCACCAATAGTCCCCTTCCGAATAAAAATCATGCCGGTCGCCTGCGCTTCGCGGACAGGGGAAATCCGCGATCGTTTGGGGAGATTGCCGCATGGCCCAGACGGCCTTTTGCAGGATAACCCTCTTCCGAAAATCCATCACTTTTTGCGCCCAGGTGGGCACTGGCGGAGGAGAAGGCTGCCAGCCCGAGCACAGCGTCAGGGGCACTGCCAGGGCAAAAACGGCCACGAAACGCCTTTTCATTCAGCTGCTTTTGGGTGAGGCCAATGATCTCCATCTGCAAGCACTCCGAAGGCCAGGATACACATTGCCGGGACCGCCAGACGGCCGCCACCAGGGGGTGGATGGGTGCGGACATTCGGCATGGCGGAAGCCTTATCGGACCGTCAGCGTATGGGCCTCCTGGCTGAGCTGCAGCAGGTAGGCCGTCAGGTTCAGCGCGGCCTGCTTGTTCTCGAAGGATGCGGGCAGGTAGGCGTGATCGATGTATTCGTTGTATATCCAGGGGTCGGCGATGGCGAGCACATGGCCCTTGCCGAGGCTGGTCTGGGCGATCAACACCTGCCCGTCCTTTTCCAACAGGGGGCGGCCCTCGCCTTGGAGGCTGATCGAGGCCGTCTCTTTCATATATATTTTGCGTACCCCGGCAAACAAGGGCGATGCAGGCAGGTTCGTGATGGCCCCCATCTCCCATTGCCTTCCCGTCACATGGTTCAGGCTCAATTCGTTGAAATGCAACCCGAAGCGGCCGGCGAGCCTGTTGAGATGATCGAACTCACAATTGCCGGAATCATTGGCCATGAGCACCAGCACGCCGCCTTTTTTTACCCAGCTGCTGATGGCGCGGATGTCGGACTTACCGATGAAATGGGGATTAGGTGTCTCCTTCCGGGTATCGGGGTCCACGATCAGGTAGATGTCCGCCCCGGCCAGTTGCGCCTTCCGGGGGGCCTCGCGAAGCGTCGCCAGGGCTGCCCCCTGCGCCCGGAACATCTCGCCCCATTGCGAAAATCCGCTGTTGGCCGTATCACTCCACAGGTAATGAAAAGCTTTCCCGCTGCGGGCGTCGGTTTCCTGGTTGAAGTAATTGTCCAGCATCACCCGCTGTGCGGTGGCGGCGCCTGCAGACAGGAGCAGCAGGGCCATCAGCCCTCCTTTGATTGCATGTTTCATATGTGGGAACATTTCGACATTTTTCCGGCCGGGCTCACAAGATACACCATGTCCGGCATTTTTGCAAACGATTGCAAACAGGGAGAAAATCATGGGACCCTGGCTGAGGGCCTTCGGCGGCTTTATGCCCCTCAGGGCTGGTCGGAAGCCGGGGCTTTGTGCAGGCGGATGCTGCCCTGGTTAGGCAGGGCATCGTATACGACATAGCGTCCCCCGGATCCGCCCTGCGAGGCCAGGGTCTGTGCCTGATCCCCCTGAACGACACGGACCTGGGCCCAGTCTTCCGGTACTGCCGTGCGAAGGCTCAGGGAATGGTCATACCGCTGCGGATCCAAGTCATGGGACAGGTGAACCACGATGCTGTCGCTGCGGCGTTCTTCTGTCACGGTAGCCGCCATACGCTCCCGGACATAGCGGGCCACCTCCCCGAAAGGGGCAATCCACAGGCTATCCCGCCGGTCGGCGATGTACCGGAAATAGGAGGCCAGTTTTTCATGGGGGGTTGGCTCCCATCCGAGATCATCGATGCCATGAAAGACCAGGACCAGCCAGATGTTGTGCCGGCTGGCCGTGGTGTACACCCAGGACCGCATCAGCGGGAGCGGCGTTGCCGACAGGGGACCGCGTTGCCATTGGACATAGGTTCTGGAACTGTCCAGGGGAGAATGCCGGTCTCCCCTGTTGATCTCCGTCATAAACGTGTCGGGCATGCGGTTGCGCAAAGCCGGATAGATCGTCATGGCCGTGCGCATGACCCGGGGATCATCTATGCCGAAAGGCACTTCCGCGGAAAAAGTGTAGGCCGGTCCCAGCTGGGCGGCTATTTCGTCACGGCTTTTTTCGAGTTCGTACCGCATGTTCGGGGTATCCAGCACCGCCAGATGGGCATGGGTCACCGTATGGCTGGCGAACTCGTAGCCCTCCGCAGCCATGCGCCGGATATCGTCCCAGCTGGGACCCTTGGCCTGTGCATATTCCATGCTCGTATCCGTGCCGCGCGGCAGGGCGCCTGTCCGGGCCTTCCTGTACAGGGAATCCATGATCAGGAAGGCCTTGTCTTCGTGACCGGACTCGAAGCTGGCATCAGCGCGGTTGTAGTGATCCAGGGCCCCGGCATAACCCAAATACAGGGCGGCGGAAGCCCGTTCAAAAAAATTGGTCTTGTCCGTAGGTATGGTTGCGGACTCGCGGAGGATCTGCCGGACAGGTCTGCCGACAAAATGCGGCGGGAACCGGGAGCCCCCCAGCGGGCCGGTGATGATAAAGAAAGTAGCCGGGATGTCCAGCTGGCGCATGAGGGGAAGCGCCACGCTGAACTGCTTCCGGGAGCCATCGTCGTAAGTGATGCTGACGGCCCCATTTTTGCCTCCGGGCCACAGGGGCAGGGTGGTGCCGCGTTCAGGCTGCGGCGAGCCGCTGCAGCCGCAAAGCAGGGCAGCGATGCCTATATAACGTGTCGGGTTCATCGGGTTGGGGCGCATCCTGTATCCCGCAGAGCGCCGGCAGGGACAAGCCCTGTGTCCAGGCCTCACAGGGTGCCCGCCCCGGGCTGCCATACGCCGGGGATCGGCGTGCCCACCGTCTTTGCAGGGACCCTGTAGTCCAGGCCCAGGAAGCGGGCCAGGGTTGCGGCAAACCGGGTCTGGTCGATCGCCTCACCGCCTTTCATCTCCCCGCCTGCCGGGGTGTCCGGGCCCAGGACCATAAACCAGGTCTCGTTGGAATGCGCCGCGCTGCGCCCGTGGCTGGTCCATTGCTCTTCCAGGCCCCGGCCATGGTCGGGCACAATCAAGAAGGTGGTCTTGTCCTTATAGAAAGGATCAGCCTGCATCGTTTTCCACAACTGCCCGATCATGGCGTCCAGGTTACGGGCGTCTTCCAGGTAGTGGTCATATTGGCCACTGTGCGCATATTCGTCGGTGTCCCCGAAATCCAGGTACACGACCCGCGGATGCCGGGCCTGTATATAGGCCTTGGCGAGCGCATAGACGTTGGCGTCCAGCCGCTCCTCCCAGCCCCATATTTTGGGCGTAAAGTGCTGCATTTCGTTGGCCAGGATCTCGGCGGGCGTAAGATCCGATCCTTCGATATCCTGCCAGGGCACATTGACGAACATCCCGTTGCGGCGGGGATTCAGGCAACGCCCGGTAGCATCCCAGCAGGCAAAGGTCACCACTTTGCCCCGAAGGTCCCTTTGGTTGTTCAGGAACTCCAGCACGTTGGGATTGGGGTTGTCGGGGAACTCGTTGGAATTGATCTGCTCATCGACAAAACCGCTGAGCACCTCGGCGCGGCCGGGATAGGACACCCAGTATGGATTCGTGACCTGCACCCGGCTGCCCTGGTCGCGGTTGCCGTAAAGCTGGCCGTGGCGGGCGAGATAGCCCCAGGTAAAGGGCATGAGCTTTTGCCGGCGACGGGACAGGTCCTCGTCCCAGAAGTTCTTTAGCCGCTGCAGGGAATCCGTGCTGTTGAAGCGGGGATTGCACAGCAGGGCATGGTCGGCACCCCGGAAGAGTTCCTGCCATCGATACCCGTCTATGAGAATGAGGACCACATTTTGGGTCTGCCGGGAGGGCTGACCCTGCGCGGCGGCCGCCAGGCAGAGGCAGAGAAGGGCAATCAGTCGTGAACGCATGGGTTGGATTGGTTTAACGGCTTACGGGAGTGAAATTAAGCCATTGGGCGCAGGAAACCAAAGCGCGGATCCGCGCTCCGCGCATACCCCAACCTACCTTACCGCGCTCCGGCTCAGAGCGTGGGAGTCAGCCGCTTTTCGTACGCTTCGTGATGCACCTTGGAAACCGCCCGTCCCGAAGGGTCGTTGAGATTGCGGAAGGAGGCGTCCCAGGCAAGGGCCTCGGGCGTACTGCAAGCCACGGAGGGCACGGAGGGCACGCAGCGTGCCGCCGCATCCGAGGGAAAATGCTCGCTGAAGATGGACCGGTAATGATACTCTTCCTTGGTCATGGGCGGGTTGATGGGGAAACGCTGGGCCGCATCGGCCAGCTCCTGGTCGCTGATCTTTTCTGCAGCCAGCTCTTTGAGCGTGTCTATCCAGCTGTACCCTACCCCATCGGAGAACTGCTCTTTCTGGCGCCAGACGATATCGGCGGGCAGGTAATCTTCAAAGGCCTTGCGCAGCACCCACTTTTCCATGCGGCCATCCCGGATCATCTTGTCCGCGGGGTTCAGCCGCATAGCTACATCTATGAAGTCCTTGTCCAGGAAAGGCACGCGGCCCTCCACCCCCCAGGACGCCAGGGATTTGTTGGCCCGCAGGCAGTCATACAGATGCAGTTTACCCAGCTTGCGCACCGTTTCTTCATGAAAATCCTTGGGCGTGGGCGCCTTGTGGAAATACAGGTATCCGCCGAACAGCTCATCCGAGCCTTCTCCGGAAAGCACCATCTTGATCCCCATGGATTTGATGACGCGCGCCATCAGGTACATGGGCGTGGAAGCCCGGATGGTGGTCACATCGTAGGTCTCCAGATGGTAGATGACATCGCGGATGGCATCCAGTCCTTCCTGGAGCGTGAAATGGATCTCGTGATGGATGGTCCCGATATGGTCGGCCGCTTTACGGGCCGCCGCCAGGTCCGGCGAGCCTTTGAGGCCCACCGCAAAAGAATGCAGCTGGGGATACCAGGCCTGCTCCTCGTCATTCGATTCCACGCGCCGTCCCGCGTATTTCTTGGTGACAGCGGCAATGATAGACGAGTCCAGCCCCCCGGACAACAGCACCCCGTAGGGTACATCAGACATGAGCTGCCGGTGCACCGCCGCCTCCAGGCTGCTGCGGAGCAGGGCGATATCGGTAGGATTGTCCTGGACCGCCGCGTAGCTCTCCCAGTCCCTGCGGTACCAGCGTTTGAGCTCCTGGCCTTCCTTGCTGTACAGGTAATGCCCGGGCTTGAACTCCTCGAAACGTTCACAGATGCCCTCCAGGGATTTCAGCTCGGAGGCCACATAGAAATGGCCGTCCGCATCCCAGCCCATATACAACGGGATAATACCGATATGGTCCCGGGCTATAAAATAAGCGTCCTTTTCCTTGTCGTACAGGGCAAAGGCGAAAATACCATTCAGGTCCTCCAGCATGGCGGGGCCTTTTTCCCGGTACAGGGCCAGGATCACCTCGCAATCCGACTGGGTCATGAAATCATAGCCCGGCAATCCGGCGCGCAGCTGGCGGTGATTGTAAATCTCTCCGTTAACGGTGAGGATCAGGTTGCCGTCGCTGCTGAACAAGGGCTGCTTTCCAGAACTGGGATCCACAATGGCCAGCCGTTCGTGAGCCAAGATGGCCCGCTCGCAGCTGAAGAGCCCCGACCAGTCAGGTCCGCGGTGACGGATCTTTTTGGTCATTTTCAACACTTGCACCCGGAGATCTTCCTGATCCGACTTGACATCAAAAACACCGATAATGCCGCACATACATGACTATTTTAATCCATGTGATAAAACTGATGCAAGGTAGAAATTAATTTTCACAAATATCAATATTGGTTTAAAAATATTGAAAATTTTAACAAAATTATGTAATTTTATTAGAAAAATTCAATGGTGTCCGCTCTGCGGCCGGTGGCGCCGGACCGGGCGGCGTATTCATCGAAAATTTTGCCATCTTGCGGACGGCGGCCGGAGGCCGCCTCCCTGCACAGGGCGCCGCATCGGAAAGGCGGCACAAACCCATCGGCATGTGGCGAGCTTATATTCAGGGTTTTAAAGGATATCTCGAACTGGAACGTTCCCTGTCGGCGCATTCCGTGGAAGCCTATCTCCATGACGTGGAGCTGCTGGAACGCTATGTCGACGGCCTGGACAAGCCCACCTCACCGGCAGAAGTAACCACCGAACTCCTGCAGCAGTTTATACGGACCCTGGCGGGGCTGGGGATGAGCAGCGCATCCCAGGCCCGCATTCTTTCGGGCATAAAGGCCTTTTTCAAGTACCTGCTGATTGAGCACATACGCCCCGGCAACCCGGCCGAACTGCTGGAGGCGCCAAAGCTGCAACGGAAGCTGCCGGAGGTCCTCACCTTTGCGGAGATAGAAGCCATGATTTCGGCCATAGACCTGAGCCGGCCTGGCGGGGAGCGCAACAAAGCCATCCTGGAGACCATGTACAGTTGCGGCTTACGGGTAAGCGAAGTTGTGAACCTGAAGCTATCTCAATTATATCTTGACGTTGGTTTTGTACGTGTAATTGGGAAAGGTAACAAGGAACGTTTGGTACCAATTGGCAG
>CBINPH010000026.1:0-15669 GCA_966252445.1 uncultured Chitinophagaceae bacterium
GCCGCCGTGGAACAGGACAGTACGGCGGCCGTTCCGGAGGATGTCCGCCGCTGGCTGCGGCTGCCCGGCCTGCGGGACTGGGACAGCAGCATGCACCGCCTGGCCCCCGGCTTCCGCGAAGAAGCCTTTGTCCTGGACCGGGCCGATTCCCTGGACCTGCAGGTCTCCGGCGTGATGAGCCCCGGGCTCTGGGCCCAGTACCGGTCATTTATGGTTTTCTCCCCCGACAGCAGCCAGGCCGTAGACCTGTTCAGCTACGGGACCATCCCTTCCGTGGACGAGCGGGGCCGGGTGACCCTGGAGGGCGCGGACCCCGACAGCGAGGTAGGCCTGGTGGATTCCCGCAGCCTGCGGCGGCGCCGCCTGCTGTTCGCCGGGCCGGGCACCCGTTTTCAGGATGCCGGCTGGCAGGGCGACAGCCTGGTGATCATCACCGGCATCAGCGACGCCAATGCCGACAACGTGCCGGTGCCCATGATATGGCGGCTGAACCTGGCCGCAGGAACCCTGCAGGTCTTGCAGTACCGCGCGGAGGACAGCGCGGCCCTGCCGCAGCCCTGAGGGCTCATGCATTCCGCCCGGAGCCGGGATAATGATAGCCGGTGCTGTCGGTTTTCTTCTTCGGCGGGGCGGGCGCTTCGGGCGGCGGGGGCGGCGCGGCCAGGCTGTCCTTGGCGCGCTGTTCCTCCTGCTGCTCTTTCAGCTGCTGCGGCGTACGCAGCCCTTCCGGCGTCATCAGGTAATCGTAGCCGTGCGCCCAGCTTTCCCCATGGCGGCGGTCCCAGTCGTCCGCATCATCCCAGTCGTCCCAGTCCCCGTTCCAGTGGCGGCGCACATGGCGCAGGCTTTCCTCCACCCGTATGCTGGCGCCCGCCGGTACATAAATGCGCAGGATCAGCCGCTGGTTGCGGAAGGGCATGCCCTTGGGCAGGGAGAAGCCGTCGGGTATGTACAGCATGGAATCCCGCTGTTCCAGCGGGTAGCCGATGGCGCGGGTATAGGTCCGGGCCAGGGCCACGGTGGGACCGTTGGAAGCACGGGCCAGCTCTACGCGGAAGCTGTCGTCCCGGCTTTTTTCGATGTCCAGGCGCACGGTCTTCAGGACCAGGGTGTCCTCCCGCAGCTCGATCAGGTCGTCGATGACCGTCCAGCTGCCGATGTGGATATTGGTCGGCGTCCGTGCAATGATTAGGCGGCGTCCGGGCGGCTGGCTGATGCTGACGTTGCTGGATTCGCGGAAGCTGGTCCGGAAGTCCCCGGCCACGTCAGCGCAGAGCCATACGGCGCAGATCAGGCCGATCACCCAGAGCAGGAAAAGCGAGAGGCCTACATAGCGGGTGCGGGGCCGGAAGCCGGTGACCAGCTTGATGATCAGCCAGATCAGCCCGGCGATGGGCACGCCGACGGTCAGCAGGATGGCGGGCCAGGCCAGGAAATGCTGCAGGGAGGTGTGCAGCACCAGTCCTTTGAACGGCAGCATCATGGAAGAAAAGGTGGCCGCGCCCATCAGCCCGCCGGCCACGCTCAGCAGGGCTATGCAGACCGATATGCAGACGACGGCCAGCAGGATGAAGGCCAGGATCTTGAGCAGGGTGACCACGAGGTAACCCAGGGAGGAGCGGCGCCGTCCCTGGTACGCCGGTGGCGGGGTGATGACCGGCGTTGGTCCCGCGGAAAAACCCTTTAGCGGCTCAGGGGCATGGACGGGCTCATTTTTTTTTTCGTCCTGGGCGCCCTTGAGGGCCTCAGTGATGTTCTGCAGGTCCACCCGTTCGCCCCGCATCTCGAGGCGCTCTGTGACCGTCATGGCCTTGGGCACAGAGACCCAGAGGATGATGTAGAGCACCACCAGGGTAGGCAGGCTGCCCAGGGAGAGGGGGAAGAAGAAGCCCGAGATCCCGTGGTGGAAGATGGAAGAGAACACCAGCCCCAGCACCGGCAGGGCGAAGAAGATGCGCGGCACCACCGGGTCGGTATTGAAGTAGGCCGCCATGCCGGAGCATACCCCGCCCAGCACCTTGTTGTCCGGGTTCCTGTACAGGCGCTTGCGCACGGGGTTTTTAAGCACCCGGCTGGAGGGCAGCACGATCCAAAGCACGATATACACCAGCACGCCCACGCCCCAGGCGAAGCAGAGCAGGAAGGTCAGCACGCGGACGACGGCAGGATCAATCTTGAAATAGGCCGCCAGGCCGGCGCATACCCCGCCCAGCACCTTGTCGTTCTCGTCCCGCAGCAGGCGCCCGGCCGGAGGAGGCAGGGTGTCGGCTGAGCCCTTTTTTTCCTGGGGTTCGGCGACCGTCTCCTCGTCGAGCTGCTCGGGGCGGCCCATGGTCTGCATCATGGCGTTGACATCGTCGTCGGTGATGCAATGGGCGCCCTTTTTCAGTTTGTCCTGGAACAGCTCGGCGATCCGGTTCTCGATGTCGGCGACGATCTCGTCGCCTCCTTCTTCGCGGGCGAAGTAGCGCTTCAGGCTCTCCAGGTAGTTCCTCAGCTGCTCGTAGGCGGAGTCTTCAATGGGGATCAGCCGGCTCGACAGGTTTATGTTGATGATCTTCTTCATGGGGACGAATGATTTAAAGTGTGGGATTGGTGGATGCCGTGGTCAGCTGGTTGACAGCGTTGGCGAGCTGTTGCCAGGTCTGCTCCAGCTCCCGGTAAAAGGTCTCTCCGGAATCGGTCATCGAAAAATATTTGCGGGGTGGGCCGGAGTTGCTCTCCACCCAGCGGTAGGTCAGCAGCCCGGCGTTCTTCAGCCGGGTCAGCAGGGGATACAAGGTCCCTTCCAGAATGTCCAGTCGCGCTTCCTTCATTTTCTCGATGATATCCGAGGGGTAAGCCTCCCCCTGCCGGATCACGGAGAGAATGCAGAACTCCAGCACTCCTTTTCGCATCTGTGACTGCGTGTTGTCAATAGTCATCTCTCACGGTGTTTAATGGACGATCGACCCGATCATCCACACAAAGATACAAACATTTGGTACTATGCAATGCAAAATACTGTTTTAAGCAAAATGAATTTCTTTTTGCCTCCATGTATCAAGGCCCGTTTTAGGTTGATTTTTAAGGAAATATGCAGGAACCGACTGCCCTGCACCATAAATTTCAATGTGATGAACGGTCATATATTGTTATGAACGTATTTAAATTCCCGCTCTCCTGCGAGGACCGGGAAACATTTTTTGCGGCCGGGCTCCGGGGCATATCTTTGGGACCCCAACAAAACGCCAAGATCATGCATACCATGACACGGGAAAAGCAGGAAGCCATGACGGTGGAGGAGGCCCTGCGCCGGCTGAAGGACGGAAACCTCCGCTTCCGCAGCGGCCAGGTGGCCGGGCACAATTTCCTGGCCCAGGTGAATGAGACCAGTGACGGGCAATGGCCCTTTGCGGCCATCCTGACCTGCATAGACTCCCGCGCCCCCACGGAGATCGTCTTCGACCAGGGCATAGGGGGCATCTTCACGGTGCGGGTCGCCGGCAACGTCATCGACGAGGACGTGGTGGCCAGCCTGGAGTTCGCCTGCGCAGTAGCCGGAGCCCGGCTGATCGTGGTGATGGGCCATACCCGCTGCGGGGCCGTGAAGGGGGCCGTGGAAGGCCTGGAGCTGGGCCATCTGCCCCAGCTGCTGGACAAGCTGGCCCCGGCGGTGCAGGAGGCCCAGGCGGAGCTCTCGCCGGCGGATCCCAACTTCATGGACCGGGTCTCCGAGCGCAACGTGGCCCATGCCGTGGCCCTGCTCTCCCGGCGCAGCCCTGTGCTGGCGGAGCTGCTGCGACAGCAGAAGATCGGCATCGTCGGGGCCCTGTACAGGGTCGAAACCGGGGAAGTGCAGTTCTTTGAGGAGGGGCTTCCCGCCCCCGGCGGCGCCTAAACAGCGCAGAGGCGCTCTGCCGCCGCCATCAGGGTTTCTTCTTTTTTCGCGAAACAGAAACGCAGCAGCCGCTGCCCGCTGCCTTCCCGGTAGAAGGAGGACAGGGGGATGGAGGCCACCCCATGTGTCATGGTGAGGCGGCGGGCGAAGGCCTGGTCGGGCTCCCCGCTGATGCGGCCGTAGTCGGCCAGCATGAAATAGGTGCCCTCCACCGGCAGCAGCCGGAAGCGGCTGCCGGCCATGCGCTCCGCGAACAGGGCCCGCCGGCCGGCAAAGAAGGCGCCGAGCCCGGCATAGACTTCCTCGCCGCGGGCCAGATATGCAGCCAGCGCATGCTGGGCCGGCGTATGCGCCGAAAAACAGATGAACTGGTAGAGCCTGCGGAAGGCGGCGGTGAGCGGCGGCGGGGCGATGCAGTAGCCGGTCTTCCATCCCGTGTTGTGGAACAACTTTCCAAAGGAAAAGACGACGAAGCTGCGGGCATACAGCTCGGGGTAGCGCAGCAGGCTCAGGTGGGGGCGGCCGTCGAAGACCAGGTGCTCGTAGACTTCGTCGCCCAGGATCAGGAAATCGTGGGCCGCGGCCAGGGCGCTCAGCTGGGCCAGGTCTTCTGCGCCGAGCACGGCCCCGGAAGGGTTGTGGGGGTTGTTGAGCAGCAGCAGGCGGGTGCGGGGGCTTAGCCGGTCGCGCACCGCGTCCCAGTCTATGCGGAAGCCGGGCGCCTGCAGAGGCAGGGGCACCGGCACCCCGCCGGCGGCCTGGATGGCGGGCAGGTAGCTGTCGTACGCCGGCTCGAAGAAGACGACTTCGTCCCCCGGGCGCAGGCTGCACTGGATGGCCGTAAACAGGGCGCAGGTGGCGCCGGGGGTGATGGTGATCTCCCGCTCCGGGTCGGGGGCGAAGCCGTGACAGCGGGCCGCCTTGCGGGCGATCTGCTCCCGCAGCGCGAAGACGCCCGGCATGGGGGCGTACTGGTTATGGCCCTGGGCCATGGCCTCCGCGGCCAGGCGGATCAGCTCCCCGCTCATGGGGAAGTCGGGGAAGCCCTGGGAGAGGTTGATGGCCCCGTGCTGCTTCGCCAGGGCGCTCATGACCGCGAAGATGCTGGCCTGCGCCTCCTGTGTCGCCGGACCTTTCACAGGAACTTTTCACCTTTATGCCGCTTGATGTCCGCGACATAGTCCTTGATCTGCTGTTCCCGGTCCTTGCTGCAGATGAGCAGGATGTCCGGCGTATCGATCACGATAAAGTTGTCCAGCCCCTGCAGCACCACCAGCTTCTCGTCCGGCGCCTTCACCATGCAGGCGGTGGCGTCCACGACCATCACGTTCTTCCCGCTGACGGCGTTGCTCAGGTAGTCCTTTTCCATGTTGTCGTAGGCGGAATTCCAGGTGCCCAGGTCGCTCCAGCCGAAGTTGGCGGGGATGCAGTAGACGTTCTCCGCCTTTTCCATGACCCCGTAGTCGATGGAGATGTTGGTGCACTGCGAGTAGACGAAGTCGATGACTTCGTCTTCCTCCGGCGTGTTGAGGCGCGCGGCCTCGTGGTCGAAGAGCTCGCTCAGCTCGGGCAGGTGCTTGCGGAAGGCATCGATGATCGCGTCGGCCCTCCACATGAAGATGCCCGCATTCCAGAGAAAGTCACCGCTTTTCAGGAAGGTCCTGGCGAGCTCCAGGTTAGGCTTCTCCGTGAAGGTCTTCACCTTGTAGACGTTGTGGGTCACCGCCTGCGTCTCGAACTGGATATAGCCGTAACCGGTATCCGGTCTCGTGGGCTTGATGCCCAGGGTCAGCAGGGCGTCGTGCTTGGCGGTGAAGGCCAGGCCTTCCAGGCAGGTCTTGGAGAAGGCCAGGGGGTCCAGGATCAGGTGGTCGGCCGGGGCGCAGAGTATGCAGGCCTCCGGATCGTTCTGCTGTATTTTATAGGATATGTAGGCGACGCAGGGGGCCGTGTTCCGGCGGGAGGGCTCACCGACCACGTTGGCAGCCGGCAGGGCCGGCAGGTGCTCCCGCACCTTGCCTATGTATTGGCGGTGGGTGACCACGTAGATGTTTTCCGGGGGGATGAACTGCGCGAAGCGCTCATAGGTCCACTGGATAAGCGATTTGCCCGTATGCAGGATATCCAGGAACTGCTTGGGGTGGTTGTTGCGGCTGACGGGCCAGAAGCGGCTGCCGATGCCGCCGGCCATGATGGCCACATAGTAATGCTCGTTCATAGGTGTTGTTTTACAGTAGTCCTTCCCGGACCAGGTCGTGAAGATGGATAACACCGGCATAACGGCCCTTGTTCAGGACCACCAGCTGGGTAATGTGGTGGCGGCGCAGCAGGTCCAGGGCCGTGACGGCCAGGGCGTCGGCCTCGATGGTCTTGGGATCGGTGGTCATCACGTCGGCCGCCGTCAGCGCGTCCCAGGAAGGGTTGCGGCGCAGCATGCGCCGCAGGTCTCCGTCGGTGACGATGCCGGCGATGTGCCCGTCCTCCCCGGTGACCAGGGTCATGCCCAGCCTTTTCTCGGTCATCTCCACGATGACTTCCTTGAGCGGCGTCTGCGGCCTGACCTCGGGGCGCGCGTTGCGGGCGGCCAGGTCTTCGACCCGGAGGTAGAGCTTGCGCCCCAGGGTGCCACCCGGATGAAAGCGGGCGAAGTCCTCGGGGCTGAAGCCGCGCAGCTCCATGAGGCAGACGGCGAGCGCGTCCCCCATGGCCATCTGCGCAGTGGTGGACGCCGTAGGCGCCAGGTTGTTGGGGCAGGCTTCCTCCGTGACGGTAGCGTCCAGCACCAGGTCCGCCTGCCGGGCCAGCAGGGAGCCGGTCTGTCCCACGATGGCGAGCAGGGGGTTGCCGAAGCTCCGCACCAGGGGGATCAGGGCCCGGATCTCCGGCGACTCCCCGCTCTTGGACAGGCAGAGGACGATATCGCCGGGCTGCACCATGCCCAGGTCCCCGTGGATGGCGTCCCCCGCGTGCATGAACAGGGCGGGGGTGCCTGTGGAATTGAAGGTGGCGGCGATCTTCTGGGCGACGATGGCACTCTTGCCTATGCCGGTAAGGATGACCCGGCCTCCGCCCCGGCCGATGAGCTCCACGGCCCGGACGAAGTCCTCCGTGAGGCGGCCGGCCATCTCCCGGAGCGCCGCCGACTCTTTTTCCAGGGTGTCCCTGGCGATGTCCAGGGTGCGGTGTGAGGGACTGTGCTGCTGCATGCTGCGGCAAACCTACTCAGAATTGCCAAAATATGGAGAAAAATGCCGCCGGACCCCCGGAAGGCCCACGGGTGGGGGTGGCCTTTCGACATTGCGTTATTGGTAACTTTTGCGTAATTTCGTGGGCCACAGAAGAAATTATGTTTTTATTTAATATGGGGGCCTCTCTGCCCCATGGTTCCAAAATGAAGGAAGCGAGATGGAAGTCGCAAAAGGCAGCCTGAAGAGTGCATTGCAGGAATATTTCGGTTTTGACAAGTTCAAGGGAAACCAGGAAAAGATCATCCGGTCCATCATGGCCGGCAAAGATACCTTTGTCATCATGCCCACGGGCGGCGGCAAATCGCTGTGCTACCAGCTGCCCGCCCTGCTGAACGAGGGCTGTGCCCTGGTGGTCTCCCCGCTGATCGCCCTGATGAAGAACCAGGTGGACCTGGTGCGGTCGTACAGCAGCATTGACAACGTGGCCCATTTTCTCAACTCCACGCTGAGCAAGCTGCAGATCCGCAATGTGCGCAGGGATCTCAGCGCCGGCCAGACCAAGCTGCTGTATGTAGCCCCGGAGACGCTCACCAAACAGGAGAACCTGGATTTTTTCAGGGACCTGGACCTCTCCTTCATCGCCGTGGATGAGGCGCACTGCATCTCCGAATGGGGGCATGACTTCCGTCCGGAATACCGGCGCCTGAGGGAAATGATCGACGCGATCAATCCCAACCTGCCCATCATCGCCCTGACGGCTACGGCCACGCCCAAGGTGCAGAGCGATATCGTCAAGAACCTGGGCCTGAAGAAACCGCAGATCTTCATCTCTTCCTTCAACCGGCCCAACCTCTATTACGAGGTCATCCCCAAGAAGAAAAAGGACCAGACCATACGGGACATCGTGCGCTTTATCCACCAGCACAAGGGGAAGAGCGGCATCATCTACACCCTGAACCGGAAAACCACCGAGGAGATCGCCAGCATGCTGAACGCCAACGGCATCAGCGCCGTGGCCTATCATGCGGGCCTGGACTCATCCACCCGGGCCAAGCGCCAGGACCTCTTCCTGAACGAAGGGGTGGACGTGATCGTCGCCACCATCGCCTTCGGCATGGGCATCGACAAGCCCGATGTCCGTTTTGTGATCCATTTCAACGTACCCAAGAGCCTGGAGAACTACTACCAGGAGACCGGGCGCGCGGGGCGCGACGGCATGGAGGGGCGCTGCCTGTGCTTTTATTCCCACAAGGACATCCAGAAGCTGGAGCACCTCATGCGGGACAAACCCCTCTCCGAAAGGGAGATGGGTGCCCAGCTGATCAACGAGACGGTGGCCTATGCCGAGAGCGCGGTATGCCGCCGCAAGCTGCTGCTGCATTATTTTGGGGAGACCATAGACCAGGACAACTGCGGCAACTGCGACAACTGCCGTCATCCGAAGGAAAAGATCGAGGTGAAAAAGCGCGCCCTGAAGGTGTTGCAGACCATCAGGGCCCTGGACGAACGCTTTCCCATCGACTACGTGGTGCATATCATCACGGGAAAGAACACCCCGCAGATCACCACCTACCGCCATGACAAGCTGAAGGAGTTCGGCTCGGGCAAGGAAGAGGACAGCCATTTCTGGAACTCCCTGATCCGGCAGATGATGCTGGAGGACCTGGTGGTCAAGGATATAGAAGAATACGGCCTGCTCAAGATCACGGACAAGGGACAGAAGTTCCTCAAGAAGCCCTATCCCTTTAAAATGGTGTTGAACCACCAGTTTGACGAGGAAGGCGGTGAGGACGAAGATGCGGCACCGGTGACCCCGGCCGCTGCGGACCCTGTCCTGTTTGAGATGCTCATGAATGTGCGCAAGAAGGTGGCCAAGGAAAAAAACCTTCCTCCTTTCGTCATCTTCCTGGAGAGCTCCCTGGAAGACATGGCCACCCAGTACCCGACGACCCTGGAAGAACTGGAGCGCATCCAGGGCGTAAGCAAGGGCAAGGCGCTGCGCTATGGAAAGAAGTTTATCGAAGTGATCGCCAAATATGTGGAGGAGACCGATATCGAGAAGCCCGAGGACTTCGTGCTCAAAAGCGTGGTCAACAAGAGCGGGATGAAGGTGTTCATCATCCAGAACATCGACAAGAAAATCCCTCTCGAGACCATTGCCCGCAACAAGGACCTGAGCATCCCCGACCTGCTGGACGAGATGGAATCCATCGTCGCCAGCGGCACCCGCCTCAACCTCGACTACTGCATAGACGAGGAGCTGGACGACGAGGCCCAGGAAGAGATCATCGACTATTTCAAGGGCTGCGAGACCTCCAGCCTGAAGACTGCGCAGGAGGAACTGCCGGACGGCAACTACACCATGGATCAGCTGAAGCTGATGCGGATCAAGTTTTTGAGCGAATACGGCAACTGAGGGCCGGGATTTGCTTCTTTCCCGGAATTGGTTACCTTTGCAGGCCTTTCGAGGAAAAATCCGGTGCGGTAGCTCAGTCGGTAGAGCAAAGGACTGAAAATCCTTGTGTCGACGGTTCGATTCCGCCCCGCACCACCAGGAAAAACGGAACTCCACATGGAGTTCCGTTTTTCGTTTGGTCTTTCGGCATACAAGGGGAAAGAAGGAGCGCCCTTACCACCAGCTACACCATGCCCTCACGCGCCTTCCGAAATTCTTCATGGCAAAAATTTTTTCAGGACGCCGTTCGTGTCCTTGCTGTATGCATCACGGGACCATCAGGTGGAAAAAGCCGGTGATCTATGGAAGGGAGTTCCTGAACTGGATTTTGTATGTATCTTTGACCTCGCGGGCAGGAGATGGACATACCCGTTCTTTTCTGCGCAGCTTTTTGGGAAATTAGCTCAGTTGGTTTAGAGCACTACCTCGACAAGGTAGGGGTCGCTGGTTCGAGCCCAGTATTTCCCACCGCCGGTCACCTCCGTTCTTCAAAGGCCGTAACAATCCTTTTTCATGACGTCCTCCGACAAACTGGGTCGGGCCCTGCTGGTGATGGACATCCAGGGCGCCACCATGGACAGCTATGATCAGCGTGAGCCGCTGCTGGATGCGCTGTCCTCAGCCATAGCCAAAGCCCGTGCGGCGGGCATCCCCGTTTTCTTTGTCGTGTTTGCCTTCCGTGAGGGATACCCCGAGATCAATCCGGACAACAGGATGTTTTCCCGCCTGCTGGGGCGCGAGGGATTGGAGCCGGGGGACTCCGGCGCCCGGGTGCATCCCCGCCTGGCCCCCCTGCCCGGCGACATCCTGGTCGTCAAAAAACGGGTCAGCGCTTTTTCGGGCAGCGACCTGGAGATCCTGCTCCGCGTCGGCGGCATCCGCCACCTGGTGCTTGGCGGCTTTTCGACCAGCGGCGTGGTGTTGTCCACCCTGCGCGAGGCGGCCGATAAGGATTACGACCTCACCGTGCTGTCCGACGGCTGCGCCGACCGGGATCCCGAAGTACATCACCTTCTCATGACCAAAGTTTTCCCCCGCCAGGCTGAGGTGCTGAGCGTGGAGCAGTGGCGCCCCTGAGCTTCAGGGGCTGTCTTCCAGCGCCTGCCGCGCCCGGCGGAGCTGATCGGCCCAGCGCGCCTGGGCCGCGGCGGAGCGGCCATGGCCCGTCTCCGCGTCGAAGCGTTCCTGCAGCCTGCTCATCGCCCTCCAGTGATCCAGGAAGAGCTGGTTGATCTCATACTCGTAATATGTCGGGGACAGGGCGCTGTCCAGCAGGGCTTTCCGGAAGCGGGCCGCCTCCAGGGCCGCGATCTCAAAGTGCAGCTGTTCATGGGCCAGGGCGTGGGCGCTGGCCTCTCCAGGCCGCACCCAGGAGCCAGCCTTGTCGAAATACACCTGCAGGTATACCCGGACCAGCACGGTGTCCGCCCGCCGGCGGGTGACCGCATCGTAGCTGAATCCCGTAAAGGACAGGGCCGCCGAAGGGCTCTCGCTGCGTACGCGGCCCTTGAAGTCGGACCAGCGCAGGGGACGTGCCGGGCTGTAGTATACCGTATCCGAGGCATCGGTGCCGGGCGGCGGCGCGTAGATGACCTGCACGAGAACGCGGGGGGTGTCCGCCGCCGGCGGCGGACACACAGGCAGGAGCAGCAGGCAGGGGAGCATAGGGCGGAACTTCCTTCAAATATACGGAATTGCCCTCCCTGTCCCGGTTTTCCACAGTGTGGATAAAAGCGTTTGCTCAAGTCAAAAAAGCGCTGCGCTGCCCGGGAGCCCTCCCCGCGGCCTTTTGGATGCCTGTGTTCAGGGTGCAGCCGATCGTGGATTTTTGGGGCCTCCAGGAGCCTTTTTATTTTATTGATTATCAATGTATTAAAAATAATCTTTTTATTTCATTGATAATGCAAAAGCGGGGTGGTTCAGCGTCCCATATAGACCATGAGGATCTGTACATCGCTGGGGTTGACGCCGCTGATGCGGCTGGCCTGTCCCAAAGTAGCGGGGCGGAGGCGCGAAAATTTCTGGCGGGCCTCCGTAGACAGGGCCTGAAGACGGCTGTAGTCGAAATCGGCAGGGATGCGCAGGTCTTCCAGCTGGCCCATCCGGCTGACCAGCTCTTTTTCCTTATCGATATAGGCGGCGTATTTGATCTGCACCTCGGCCTGTTCCAGCATCTCCTGGTCGTACGCCTGCAGCGCCGCGGCCAGCCCCGGCAGGCGTTCCTTCAGCCAGGAGAGGTTCACCTCGGGACGCAGCAGCAGCTGCAGGGCCTTCTGCCGGTAGGTTATGGGGGCCGAACCCAGGTCTTCCAGCAGGGGGTTGGCATCCGCGGGAGCTATGGCGAAGTTTTCGAGGCATGCGCGGATGGCGCGAACCCCTGCTTCCTTGGTCCTGACCCTGTCCAGGCGCTGATCCCCGGCCAGGCCCAGGGCATGGCTGCGGGCGGTAAGCCGCAGGTCGGCGTTGTCCTGCCGCAGCAGGGTCCGGTATTCGGCCCGGGAGGTGAACATGCGGTAGGGCTCCTCGGTGCCCTTGGTAATGAGGTCGTCGATGAGTACACCTATATAGGCTTCACTGCGTTTCAGCACCAGGGGTTCTTCGTCCCGGATGCCCCGGTGGGCGTTGATGCCCGCCATCAGGCCCTGGCAGGCGGCTTCTTCATACCCTGTGGTTCCGTTGATCTGTCCCGCGAAATACAAGCCCGAGATCAGGCGTGTCTCCAGGCTGTATTGGAGCTGCAGGGGCGGGAAATAGTCGTATTCGATGGCATAACCGGGGCGGAACATGCGGCACTGCTCGAATCCCGGCACCTGGCGCAGGGCGGCAAACTGCACCTCCTCCGGCAGGGAGGAAGAAAATCCGTTCACATAGATCTCCACCGTATGCCAGCCTTCCGGTTCAATGAAGAGCTGATGGCGGTCCCGGTCGGCAAAGCGGTTGATCTTGTCCTCAATGCTGGGGCAGTACCGGGGGCCGGTGCCTTGTATCCTGCCCTGGAACATGGGGGAGCGGTCGAAGCCTTCACGCAGGGTCTCGTGCACCCGGGGGCTGGTATAGCTGATCCAGCAGCAGCGCTGCGTTGAGGGGTCTATTTTGGGGGTGTCCAGAAAAGAAAACCCGCTGATCACCGGATCGCCCTCCTGGACTTCCATGCGGCTGTAGTCCAGGCTGCGCCCGTCCACGCGGGGCGGGGTGCCGGTCTTGAGGCGATCGCTTTCGAAGCCCAGGGCTACCAGCTGTTCCGTCAGTCCCGTGGCGGGCCTTTCCGCAGCCCTGCCTCCGCCGAACTGCTTTTCCCCGATGTGGATGATCCCGTTCAGAAAGGTGCCGTTGGTCAGCACCACGGCCTTGGCCCGGATCTCGTGGCCCAGGGCGGTTTTGACGCCCTGCACCCGGCGGTCCCGCACCAGGAGCTCCCGCACCATGTCCTGGTAAAAATCTACGTTGGGGGTCTGTTCGAGCATTTCCCGCCAGTGCCGGGAGAACAGCATGCGGTCGCTCTGGGCGCGGGGACTCCACATGGCCGGGCCCTTGGAGCGGTTGAGCATGCGAAACTGGATCATGCTGCGGTCCGTGACGATCCCGGAATACCCGCCCATGGCGTCAATCTCCCGAATAATCTGGCCCTTGGCTATGCCGCCCATGGCGGGGTTGCAGCTCATCTGGGCGATGGTCTGCCCGTCACCACGCACGTCCGCCGACTACTCCTCGCAGCCGGCGTGGCCGGCTCCCACTACAATGACGTCGTATTCGGGAAACATGCCTGCAAAGGTAGGAAACTTGCCCCGGCTGTTCCACGTGGAACCTTTTCGGAAGAGCCGGTGGGGAAAGGTTCCACTTCAAACAGGGGTCGACCTGCTGCCCGCCGCCGCAAAAAGTTCCACGTGGAACCTTTGGGGAACTAGCGCGCGTCGGCGGAAAGAATGTTCCACGTGGAACCTGTCAGGAGCCCGACGTGCCCGCAAAAAAAGGTTCCGGGTGGAACCTTGGAAGAAGGGGAAAAAGCCGTCAGTGTCCGCAACCGAAATCCATAACGATCAGGCTGCGTCCGCCCTGCGGCGTGCCGCTGGCCAGGCCGATATGGGTGAACTGGGGGCTGAGCAGGTTCCGCCGGTGCCCGAGGGAGGAGACCCCCTGGTCGATCAGCAGGTCCAGCACCACCGCTACGGGGTCGGGGTCCTCCGCCGCGTACAGGTTCTCTGCCAGGCAATGCAGCCCGGCGCGCTTCATGCGCTCCCCAAAATCCACGGATCCCTGGTCGTGGCTCAGCACCTTGCCCTTGTAACGGGCCAGGTAGCTGAACTGCAGGGCCGCGCATTTTTCCAGGGCCGGGTCCCGGGCGAAGGGCGTGAGGCTGCCCGCCTGGTACATGTCTTTTTTCAGGCTGCGTGTATAGGAGGCCGTGAAGCGGCCGCTTTTCTCCCGGATGTAGTCCGGCAGGTATTTGTCGTAAAAGCGCCGCGGATCCCGGCGCATCTCGTTGATGCAGTCCAGGATCATCCGCTCGAATTTTTCCGAGCCGGGGCTGGCGCTGGTGCGGGGGCCGGGGTCGCCCTGGGCCGGCCGGGCGAAGCTGCAGGCGGCGCAGAGACAGAGGAAGCTAAAAGCTATGGTCTTCATGCTGGAAATAACGTTTGAGGCAGTCGTTTTCTTTTGCCCGCATGCGGGTTTGTTCCTCGGGCGTCTTGTCCCCGTAGCCGCAGAGGTGCAGGGCTCCGTGGAAGATCACCCGGTGCAGCTCCTCCTCAAAGCTTGCGCCGAATTTCCGGGCATTCTCCTGCACCCGCTCCGCGCTGATGTATACCTCCCCGGTAATGCCGCGCTCCCCGGGCTCGGAGAGATCGAAGGTCAGAATGTCGGTATAGGTGCCGTGACCCAGGAACTGCTGGTTGATGGCCAGCAGGTATGCGTCCGTGCAGAAGACGTAATCCAGCCGTTTCAGGGATTCGCCCTCCCGGCGGAAAAGCTCCTGCAGAAAAGCTTTCAGCGCCCGGCGCCGGCGCAGCGTTATGGGCAGTTCATGGGAATGGAAATGCACGGCCATGCCCCAAAGATAATACATGATGCATTGGGCCGCCACCCGCTGTAACTAAAAACTTAGTTATAGCGGGTTAACCGGTTTGGCCATGTCCCCCGGGATGCCTACCTTTGCGATACTTCAAATCGAGGGCATGATCCGTTTATCCGACTTGCCTGCCGGGCGCCAGGCGGTTATCCGCGAGTTTGAGCAGGACGATATCCACGTCAAGCTGATGGAAATGGGCTGTGTGCCCGGCGAGATCATCTCCGTCATCAAGATCGCCCCCCTGGGCGATCCCATGTCTATCTCGGTGGCCGGCTACCATCTCAGCCTGCGGCGCACCGAAGCCAAATTCATCTGGGTGGAGGAAGTGGAGGAAAAGGTGCGGGCGGCTTATTGACCCCGCAGTCGTTCAGCCTTCTTTATCCCCCCGGGCCCTGCCCTGGTATTCCGTCGGGGTCATCCCGAACTGCCGCTGAAAGCTGCGCCCCAGCGGGCCCGGCGACTGATACCCTACCATCTCGGCGATCTCGTAGATCCTGTACTGCCCCTCGTCCAGCAGCTGGGCCGCTTTTTTGAGGCGGGTGATGCTGATGAGCTCGTGCGGCGTGAGGTTGGTGACCGCCTTGATCTTCCGGTACAGGGTGGGCCTGCTCACGAAAAGCAGGGCGGCCAGCTGCTCCACGTCGAAGGCAGGGTCGGTGAGGTTGGCCTGGATGGCGTCGTTGATTTTTTCGAGGAAGGCGTCGTCGGCGCGGGTATGGGCCATGCTGCGGATGGGCACCAGGGGCAGGCTCGCAAAATACCGCATGAGCTTCTCCCGGTTGGCCAGCAGATTGGCGATCTGCACCTGGAGGTGCTCCGGGGAAAAAGGCTTTTCTATGTAGGCGTCGGCGCCGGTTTCCAGACCTTCTATCCGGGACTGCAGCGTGTTCTTGGCGGTGAGCAGGATCACCGGCACATGGCTGTACTCCACCTCCGATTTGATGCGACGGCAAAGCTCCAGCCCGTCCATCACCCCCATCATGATGTCGCTGACCACCAGCTGCACCGGCTCCGCCAGCAGGCACTCCAGCGCCGCCTGCCCGTTGACGGCGGTCAGCACCCGGTATTTTTCGCTGAGGTC
>CBINPH010000027.1:0-15630 GCA_966252445.1 uncultured Chitinophagaceae bacterium
AGCAGCAGGTCGATCTCCTCGGCGGAGATGCCCCGCTTGCGGAGCAGGTCCTGTACCGCGGGGGCGCCCAGGTCGGAGGAGCCCTTGCCTTCGCCCTTGAGTATCCTGCGCTCTTCGATGCCGGTGCGGGTGCGGATCCATTCGTCGTTCGTGTCCACGATGGTCTCCAGTTCGTGGTTGGTCAGTACATAATCGGGTACATAACCCCCTACCGCGGTGATGGCCGCCCTGATCTTGTCCATTCAGCCTGTTTTAGTGTGGATGTCTGAGAATGCATGTGCTTGAGTGCTGCCTGGGGATCCCAGCTGCTCCTCCCCGGCTTTCCAAAATGTGGGGACAAAAGTACGTCAATAGAACCAAATGGCCCTTTTTTCTTGCCGGGGCGGGGTCCGTCCGGGGCCTTTCTTCCGGGCCGCCGCGGCGCCCGCCCCGGGCCGCAAAATGTCCGCATTACCCCATTTATCTGTACTTTGCCCACTTGTTTTACCGGCCCACCCGCTTATGCTCGCCTATATTGAAGGAAAACTGACCTATAAGTCCCCGGCACTGGTTTTTATGGACGTGCATGGGTTGGGATACGAGATACAAATCAGCCTGAACACCTATTCCAAGATACAGCACCTGGAGCAGTGCCGGTTGCTGACCTACCTGCACATCAAGGAGGACGCCCATACCCTGTATGGTTTCCATGACGAAGACGAGAAGAGCATGTTCATCCACCTGATCGGGGTCTCGGGGGTAGGGGCCTCGACGGCCCGCATGATCCTGTCCTCCCTGAAGGCCGAAGAGCTGCAGGCGGCGATACTCCAGGAGAACGAGAAGCTGCTGGAGCGCATCAAGGGCATAGGCAGCAAGACCGCCAAGCGCCTCATCCTGGAGCTGAAGGACAAGATGCTGCGGCAGAAAGACCGGCTGCAAACGCCCCTCAGCCAGGACAATACCCTCACCGACGATGCGTTAAATGCTTTACTGGCCCTGGGCATAGGCCGTCCCGCGGCTGAAAATGCCGTCCGCAAGGTCATGCGGTTATCCCCCGAGATGAAAAGCCTGGAAGGACTCATCAAAGAAGCGCTGAAGAACTTGTAAAACATTGAATCTCGAAAGCCTAAAATCCGCCAGGTGAAAAAGCGGTTTTACACCATATCAACGGCCTGGACCCTCATCTCCCTATGCCTCCTCAGTGCCGTCGGCCGCGACGCCGCCGGGGACGGCCTGACCCGGGGAGTCATGGGCGCCGGCACCGCTGTCCTTCACCCGGCCGATACGGGGGCGACGCCGCCGCCCCGCGACAGCGGCGCCCTGGCCGCCGCCCTCCCCGATACCCTGCCGCCGCCCCTGGAATTTCACGACACGCTGCGCTTTCCCATTCAGGACCGCCGCGGCGACGGCTACGGCCAGCCCCCCAGCCCCATGGACCTGCAGGACCCCGCGGCCGTGCACAAGGAGATCCGCTTCGACCCCGTGTCGGGGCGGTATTACCTCGAAGAGAAGGTGGGGGACCGCTATTTCCGTCCCCCGGGCAGCTACGGCCGGCCGGAGCTGCTGGACCTGGAAGGAAGGCGCCAGGAAGAAGGCTACTTCATGGAGCGGGGCAGCACCCTGGACCGCCTGAACCGCAGCTCCGACAGCCTGGTGCTGTACCGCGGCCCCAAGCTGTTCAACCGCCTGTTCGGCGGCACCAAGGCCGACATCAGGCCCCAGGGCAACCTGGACATCACCCTGGGTTACGAAGGCCAGAATTTCAACAACCCCGTGCTGCCGGAGCGGGCCCGCAAGACGGGCGGCTTCGACTTCAACATGGCGGTGAACATGAACGTGGTGGGTAAGATCGGCGACAAGCTGAAGCTGACCAGCACCTACAACACCCAGTCGGTCTTTGACTTCGAGAAGCAGATCAAGCTGGAGTACACCGGCGACGACAACGACATCGTCAAGAAGATCGAGGCCGGCAACGTGAGCTTCCCCCTGCGCAGCCAGCTCATCACCGGCGTGCAGTCCCTGTTCGGCATCAAGACCCAGCTGCAGTTCGGGCGCCTCACGGTGACGGCGGTGGCCTCTACCCAGAAATCCCAGAAGCAGAACGTGATGTTGCAGGGCGGGTCGCAGACCCAGCAGTTCGACATCCAGGCAGACAACTACGAGGACAACCGCCACTTCCTGCTGTCCCAGTACTTCCACGACCACTATAACGAGGCCATGGCCAACCTGCCCGTGATCAACTCCCAGGTCAACATCACGCGCATGGAGGTCTGGGTCACCAACAAGCAGGGCGCCACGACCAACACCCGCGACGTGGTGGGCCTGATGGACCTGGGGGAGAGCAACCCCTACAGTCCGGCCATCCATGCCACGGGAGGAGACCCCCTGCCCCGCAACGACGCCAACGACGAGTACAGCCGCCTGGCCTCCGACGGCGGCGCCCGCAATTCGGGGACCGTGGTGGGCCGCCTGCTGGCGCTGGGGCTGCAGCCCGTCCAGGACTTCGAGAAAACCTTCGCCCGCAAGCTGGACTCCACGGAGTACAGCTTCAACCCCCAGATCGGCTTCCTCTCGCTCAACACCCAACTGCAGCCCGACGAGGTGCTGGCGGTGGCTTTCCAGTATACCTACAACGGCCGCGTCTACCAGGTCGGGGAGTTCTCCCAGGACGTCCCCCCGGATTCCACGCAGGCCCAGCCCCAGATCCTGTTCCTCAAGCTGCTCAAGGCCACCTCCGCCCGCACACGCCTGCCCATCTGGCAGCTGATGATGAAGAACGTCTACAACACCGGCGCCTTCCAGATCAGCAACGACGAGTTCCGGATGGACATCTTTTACCAGGACCCCGGCGGCGGCGAGAAGCGCTATCTCCCCGATGCCCAGGGCTCCTACCAGGGCATGCCCCTGCTGGCGGTGCTCAACCTGGACCGCCTCAACAACCAGAACGACCCCCAGCCCGACGGTGTCTTCGACTTCGTGGACGGCTTCACCGTGGAACCCCGCACGGGACGCATCATCTACCCCGTGCTGGAGCCCTTCGGCAGGGACCTGGCCAAGGTCGTCGGCGGCGACTCGGCCCTGGCGTCGCGCTACCTGTACCAGGTGCTGTACGACTCCACCAAAACCATCGCCCAGCAGTTCCCCCAGTACGACCGCTACGTGATGCGGGGCTCCTTCAAGTCCAGCTCCTCCTCCACCATCTTCCTGGGCTACAACATCCCCCAGGGCTCCGTCACCGTGACGGCCGGCGGCCAGCAGCTGGTGGAGAACGTGGACTACAACATCGACTATAACCTGGGCCGCCTGCAGATTATTAACCAGGCCATCATCAGCTCGGGGCTGCCCATCAACGTGCAGTTTGAGAACAACGCCTCCTTCGGCCAGCAGACGCGCAACTACTTCGGGGCGCGGCTCGACTACTATGTGAGCGACAAGCTGACGCTGGGTTCCTCGGTCATCCGCATGACCGAGAAGCCGTATTTCAGCATCGTCAACTACGGGGAAGACCCCATCGCCAATACCCTGGCGGGGGTGGACCTCAACTACCGCTCCGACCTGCCGGGCCTCACCCGCATGCTGGACAAGCTGCCCAATTATTCCACCACGGCGCTGTCCACCATCACGGCCACCGGCGAGGTAGCCCGCCTCTTCCCCGGCCACTCCCGCCTCATCGGCAAGGGCAGCCAGGGCACCGTGTACCTGGATGACTTCGAGGGCTCCAGCAGCTCCTTCGACCTCAAGTTCCCCTACAACAGCTGGGTGCACGCCTCCACCCCGCAGGGGGCCACGGACCGCAACGGCAACGAGCTGTTCCCCGAGGCGACCCGCACCGACTCCCTGGAATACGGGATGAACAGGGCCCTGCTGGCCTGGTATACCATAGAGCAGTCCCTGGTCGACGGCGGCGCAGGCACGCCCGACTACATCAAGCAGAACAAGGAGCTGTACATGGACCACTATGTGCGCCTCGTCAAGCAGCAGGAGGTGTTCCCCCAGCGCGACGTGGACTTCGGCCAGGGCTACCTGCCTACCTTCGACCTGGCTTTTTATCCCTCGGAGCGCGGCCCCTACAACTTCAGCACCTCGCCTGCGGAGCTGGACGCCAACGGGCATTTCCTGCAGCCGCAACGCAAGTGGGGCGGCATCATGCGGGCCCTCTCGAACACGGACTTCGAGGCGTCCAACGTGCAGTACATCGAGTTCTGGGTCATGGACCCCTTCATCAACAAGCCGGGCAGCACGGGCGGCGAGCTCTACATCAACCTGGGCAACATCTCCGAGGACATCCTGCGGGACGGCAAGATCTCCTTCGAGAACGGGCTGCCCAAGCCCACGGAGCTCAACAAGGTGGACACCACCGTCTGGGGCCGCATCCCCAAGTTCCAGCAGCAGCTCACCTATGCCTTCGACAACGACCCCGCCGCCCGCGCCTACCAGGACGTGGGCTACGACGGCATGGACGACCCCCAGGAGCGGGGCCTGCGCGCCGCTTTCCTGCAGTCCCTGTCGAGCAATTTCGGCGGCGGATCCGCCATTTTCCGGGCCGCACAGGAAGACCCCGACAACGACAACTACCATTTTTACCGGGGTGCCGACTACGATGCGGCCCAGCTGTCCATCCTGGGTCGTTACAAGCATTTCAACAACCCGCAGGGCAACTCGCCGGTGTCCAACGCCAAGGACCTGTATTCCGCCGCGGCCACCAACTACCCAGAGACGGAGGACCTGAACCACGACAACACCATCAACGAGACGGAGGAATATTTTCAGTACCGCGTGGAGCTGCGGCCGGGCATGGACGTGGGCACCGGGTTCATCACCGACAAGATCGTCGTGCCGGCCAACCCGCAGAACGGCCCCCTCACCCCGGAGACCTGGTACCAGTTCCGCATCCCCATACAGCAGTATGACAAGCGGGTGGGGGATATACCCGACTTCAAGTCCATCCGCTTCATGCGGATGTTCCTCACTGGCTTCCAGGACAGCGTGGTGCTGCGCTTCGGCAAGCTGGACCTGGTGCGCAACCAGTGGCGCAACTACCTGTACCAGCTGGACACTGCCGGGGCCTACATCCCGGTGGACCCCAGCGGCGGCAACACCTTCGCCGTGTCTACGGTCAACCTGGAGGAGAACACCACCCGCAAGCCCATTCCCTATGTCATCCCTCCCGGCGTGGAGCGGCAGACGCAGCTGAGCTCCAACAACGTGAACCTCTACCTCAACGAGCAGTCCATGTCGCTGAAGACCAGCGACCTGCAGGACGGCCAGGCCCGGGCGGTGTTCAAGGACCTGGGCATAGACCTCAGGCAGTACAAGCATATCCAGCTGTTCATCCACGCCGAGTCGGTGGAAGGCAAGCCCGCCCTGGCCGACGGCGATGTGCAGGCCGTCATCCGCCTGGGCAGCGACTTTGTCAGCAACTACTATGAGTACCGCATCCCCCTGAAGATCACCGACCCCATGGGGCCGCTGACGCCGGCGACCATCTGGCCCGACGCCAACAGCCTCAACATAGACCTGTCCATGTTCCCCAACCTGAAGCAGCAGCGCAACCAGGCGGGAGCGCCGGTGTCCCGTCCCTATACGGTGCAGGACGCCAGAGGCAATTATGTCTCGGTGGTGGGCAACCCCAGCCTGGGCGATGTGCGGGAGGTGCTGATCGGGGTGCTGAACCCGGACATCTCCCAGGGCGCCGGCCCCGGGGACAACGGCTCGCCCAAGAGTGCCGAGCTCTGGGTGGATGAGCTGCGGGTCTCCGACATCGACGAATCCGGGGGCTATGCCGCGCTGGGGCGGGTGGACGTGCAGCTGGCCGACCTGGGCACCCTCTCGGTGGCCGGCTCCATGCACAGCCAGGGCTTCGGCAGCGTGGACCAGCGGGCCAACGAGCGCTTCCGCGACAACTATTACCAGTACGACATCGCCACCAACCTGGAGCTGGGCAAGCTGCTGCCCGAGCGCTGGCGCCTTTCCCTGCCCGTGTATGCAGGGTATTCGGAGACGATCAGCAACCCCGAATACGATCCCTATGACCTGGATATCCGCCTGAAAGACAAGCTGAGGCTGGCCCGCAACAAGGCGGAGCGCGACTCCATTCTGGAGCAGGCCCAGGACTTCACCTCCATCAAGAGCCTCAACCTGACCAACGTGCGGGTATTGGCTGACCCCAACGACACCAAGCACCATCTCTGGGATCTCGAGAACTTCGACCTGAGCTATTCCTTCAGCCAGATGCTGCAGCACAACCCCCTCATCGAGAGCGACCTGCTGACAAGGCACCGCCTGGGCCTGGGCTATACCTTCTCCGGGCAGAGCAAGTTCTGGGCGCCCTTCCGCAACCTCATCAAGTCAAAGTCCAAATACCTGAACCTCATCCGGGACATCAATTTCAACCCGGTGCCCTCGCTGATTGGCTTCCGCGCCGAGGCGAACCGGCAGTTCGGGGCCACCCGCGTCCGCAACATCGGCGGCGGGCCCTTCCTCATCCCGGAGACCTTCGACAAGTATTTTACCTTCGACCGCTATTACAACCTGCGCTGGGACCTGACCCACTCCCTGAACATTGATTTCAGCGCAGTCACCAACGCCCGCATCGACGAGCCCTATGGCCATCTGGACACCAAGGCCAAGCAGGACACGCTGTGGCGCAACCTCTGGCATTTCGGGCGGGCCACGACCTACCAGCAGAAAGCCAGCGCCACCTATACCCTACCCCTGGCCAAGTTCCCGCTGCTGGACTGGACCAATGTGCAGCTGGGGTATTCCACCACCTATGGCTGGACCGCGGCCTCCCGCCTGGCCATGTATCTGGGCAACGCCATCGAGAATTCTTACCAGAAGCAGGTGAATGCCGAGTTCGACTTCACCCGCCTGTATAACAAGTGGAAGTTCCTGCGGGCCGTCAACGCTCCGCGGCGGCCGGGTAGCCGGGCGCCGAAAGACACCCGCGCCGCGGGACGCGCCGCGGCGGCCGCGGCCGCCAAGAGCCGGCCCGAGGGCGAGATATCCCCCGTCGTCAAGGCCCTGGTGCGGCCCCTGCTGGCCCTGCGCCGTGTCTCCATCAACTACAACGAAAACGCCACCACGCGGCTGCCGGGCTACCTGGACAGCGTCGTCTTCCTGGGCCAGAACTGGAACACCTTCAAGCCGGGGCTCGGTTTCGCCTTCGGCTGGCAGCCCACCACCGCCTGGCTGGACCGCATCGGGCACAAAGGCTGGATCACCCACGACAGCCTGCTCAACATCCAGTTCCAGCAGCAGTTCGTCCAGACCCTGGAGGCCCAGGCGTCCCTGGAGCCCATCCCCGACCTGCGCATTGACCTGAACCTGTCGAAGTCCTTCTCCAAGAGCCATACCGAGCTCTTCAAGGACACCACCGGCTCCGCGGGCTTTGCCCACCTGAGCCCTTACGATGCCGGCGGTTTCGAAGTCAGCTACCTGGCCCTGAAGACGCTCTTCGGCAAGCAGGAGCTGGTGGACGGCATCTCCCGGACCTTCCTCGACTTCGAATCGTACCGGCAGGTCATCTCGCGGCGCCTTGGCGAGGAGAACCCCTATACCGGCGGGCGCCCCGACCCCAAGGATCCCAGCTACAAGCTGGGCTACGGCCGCTATGCGCAGGACGTGCTGATCCCGGCCTTCCTGGCGGCGTACACCGGCAAGAGCCCCGAGAAGATCGGCCTGCTCAAGAGCAACAACGAGAGCGTGCGCAGCAACCCCTTCAGCAACATCAAGCCCTTCCCCAACTGGAAGATCACCTACAACGGCCTCGGCAAGCTCAACCTGTTCAACAACTTCATCACCAACCTGACGCTGTCCAACGCCTATACGTCCAGGCTGAGCATGAACAGCTATTCCTCGGCCCTGCTGTATGCAGACCCCTTGCTGTATGGCTATCCCGGCTTTATCGACTCGATCTCGGGCAACTATATCCCGTATTTCCTGGTGCCCAACATCACGCTGAGCGAGCAACTGAGCCCGCTGCTGGGCGTAGACGCCACCTTCAGCAACAACCTGAACCTGCGGTTCGCCTTCAGCAAGAGCCGCATCCTGAGCCTCAGCCTCATCGACTTCCAGCTCACGGAGATGCGGTCCACCGAGGTGGACTTCGGTGCGGGCTTCCGGGTGCGCAATGTGCCCCTGCCCTTCAACATCGGGGAAGGCAAGAAGATCCACAATGACCTCAACTTCCGGCTGGATATGAGCGTGCGCGACGACAGGACGGTGAACAACCGTCTGGATGCCGACCTGGTGATCCCGACCAGCGGGCAGAAGGTGATCACCATCTCACCGTCCATCGATTATGTGGTCAATGAACGGCTGAACCTGCATTTCTTTTATGACCGGCGGCAGACGATCCCGGCCATATCGACCTCGTATCCCCTGTCCACCACACAGGCCGGTGTGACCTTCCGCTTCGTGCTGGCACAGTAAGCGCGGCAGGGGAGTACAGCGGGGCCGCGGTGTCCTGCACTATCTTATGGACGCTCCGGGTATCGCCGAGCGGGACGCTGAGGCCGGCCTGCCGTCCGGCGACAGGCGATGCCGAACGACAAAGCCATGGCTCAACCATCCTGCGACTATGCATACATCCCGAATACGACTCAGGCATGTCCTGCGCCAGCTGAAAGACGACTTCATTGGCAAAGACTCCTACCGGGGCGTCACCTTTACCTATTCCTGGATGGCCAACCAGTTCGGACATTTCGGGCTGGGTTATATCCCCACCATCATCGCCTGCCACTGCATCACCAGGTGCTTTCCCCACAGGGACATCCCGCCCTTCCGCGTGGCCCTCTTTGTATCGGCCGGCTGGTTGCTTTTCGAGTTGTACAATTTCCTGGGACCGCTGCTCCTGCACAGGCCTTCGAAGGTCAACGGGCTCTACCTTCCCGCGAAAGATAAATACGTTTTCCAGCCGTCCTGGGGCAACATTGCCTTCGACACCTCGACCGACCTGCTGTTTTTCTGGCTGGGGGCGTTCACCGCCGCCCTGCTCCTGGATCCCTCAGCGGCAGTGAAATGGGTGCTGCTCGGACTCGGCCTTGCCCTGCTCTATCCCGCCCATTACTGGTTCCTGACCAAGATGTACCTGCAGTATGCGCGCTTCCCGACACAGTTCCGCCTGAGCCAGTGGGAGCGGCAGGCCGATGACGGCCGCCGCATGAAGACCGACGTGATCCGTCAATATATCCAGAACGCCGCGAAGGGCGGCGGGCATCACCTGCTGATGTTCGGCGGCCGGCGCAGCGGCAAGAGCCTGCTGGCCATAGGTATGGGCACGGAGCTGTCCATTAAGCGCTGCACGGGCAGCTACTATACGGCGATAAAGCTTTTCAGCCTTTTCTCGCTGAACGACGAAGAGATCGTCCAGTCGGAAAAATGCGAGGTATGGAGTTGGCGCAGCGCTTCCCTGCTGATCATCGACGACATCAATCCGGGATGGCCTGTCGACAGCACTTTTCTTTCTCCCGAGGAGGTCTTGCGCATGATCTGCACGACCGTCCACGGCGACCCCAACGTCAACAAAGACTGCCTCCGCGATAAGAATGTGATCTGGGTGCTGGGTGATGAAGCCGTCCATAAACGCCGCCAATGGCGGTCCCTGCTGGAAGACCTGAACGTTTCCTCCGACAAGGTCTCGGAGATCCAGCTCAGCGACGCCAAGTAGCCTCAGGGCAGGATATGGTTCTCGTAGGCAAAGGTCACCAGGTGGGACAGGCTTTTCACATCAAAGCGCTTGTACAATGGGATGATCCTTTTTTCAATCGCTGACTGGGAGACCTGGAACTGGTGGGCGATTTCCTTGAACGAGAACCCTTTGGCCACCAGGGACAGGGCTTCTTTCTCCTTCCGAGAAATGGCGAAGTGGCGGAACAGTTGCTTGTTCAGTTGCTCTTCAAACTCCGCTTTCTCCGGTCCGTAGGCTTCGTAGCGCATGACCGTGCCCAGCGTAATGCTGTGGTTGACCTGGTTGCGGCCGATGATTTCCGTCACCCGGCCGTTCTCCGAGCGGAAGACGCCCACCCTGACGATCAGCGGCACCGGATGCCCGTCTTTGTGGAACTTTTTCAGCTCGATCATAAAGCTGTATTTCTCCAGCTCCTCCGTCTTGCTCAGGATGAAGGTGAGGGCTTTGTCGTTGAGCTCGTAGGAGAAGGGGGCATACTCGGGCGTCGTGATGCGGACGATCTGCAGCATGCTGATCTCGTCGTCCCGGTAACCCAGGACTTCTTCCCATCCGTCCGCATAGATCATTTTGTTTTCCTTAAAGGAATACACGTAAATGGCTTCTTCAGGAAAGCGTTGAATGGAGTCTCGGATTTTGGCGGCCGCGTCGCTGTCCAGGTCGGCAGGCACGTCCGTAATCATCGAGATGGAGAATTCACCGGGGGAAGGCATAAGGATGGGTTTGTCGAAAAATAGCAAAATTTTTAAAAACTGCGAATTTTCGCAGTTGACTGGCCTTGCTGACGTACATACTTTTGGGTCGTGCTTTCCGGGCGCCACCGGTACAGCCGGAAGCACGAATCCGTTTCAAAGTAAAATCAGGTAACGCGCAGACCAACCCATCCCTAATCCCCCAAAACGCCAAGTCATGTTTCCCCATTCTTCCCGTCCACTCCCCCCGTCAGTCACCTACCCCTGTCCATGGGCGATGACGGCCCCCGTTCCCGGATCCCTTCCGGCGGGGCCGTCTCTGTCGCCATGCACGGAACGTGCCCGCAGCTAGCCGCCCGCCGCCCGCGGGCTTTGTCTTTCATTATTGTCATTTACAAACATCTTTTTATGGCTAACAAGGAACATGCCGGTGAACCGGTTTCCGGCCATGGCGGCCCCGCCGCCAAGCCGCCCAGGGAACAATATCTGTGGGAACATTCCCCACTCCTGTGGGACTACCTGGACAAACTCCGGTGGACGACCTTACCTGGAGGTGCTCCTCAGCAGGGCGAATATCCGCAGGGGCATCTGAAGGTGATGGCTACGGTCGATGACGGTGAAGGGCATATCCAGTGGGCGATTTTTTTTGGCAACAAAAACAGCAGGAGAAGTGGCGATGAAGACCTGCAGCATGCCTCCGTCAAGTCTTATGGGGATGCACAACGTATGGAATGGCAGAACGGCCGCCCACTCTGGCTGGTGCCGATCAGCAAAGCGGCGCGGGATGAAGCACTGGCCAAATTGGACGACGGGGCCACGCCTTATGTGCCCGCCATAAGTTGTTCGTCGATCACCATTCGCAATGCGGGTAGGCATAGCGGATCGTGGGATTATGATTTCTGGTATGCCGACAGTGACGCCGAGCGCTGGAACGCCGATCCCCGGCTGACCTTGGGGCCTCAGGGGTTCCTGAAGACACTGTCCGCCTCCGGGCAGTGGTTCAGGATACAGAGAGCGGATGACACCCCCTGGCCCGTATGGGTGACCGTCAAATCCTTTCCACAGGATGAAACGCTCATTTCCTTTCCGGCGCCCCAATGCCTGATCGCCGACGACCGGGGGAAATACCCGCATCCCGACCTATGGTTCGGTGTTCAGGTGACCGGCGGCAGCGGACCGGACCAGCTGTCGGGCGACAGGCCCTATGTCGCGCTGGGGACGGGTAACGGCAGCCCTCCACTCTATTGGGATCAGCGCAGGCGAGTGGACGACGTCATCGATCCCGGCGTGTCGGACGGCTTGGAAAAAGTCGGCATCGACGGCTGGAAAGACGTCCGCCAGGTCTTCAAGGTTCATGAGCAGGATCATGCTGGGGAATATGTAAAGCAGCTGCTGGGGGATTTCGGGAAAGCCCAGCCCCGGTCTTTCAGCAGGCAGTGGATTATTCGGGAGCAAGAGGTCGATGAGGCGGGGAAGGCACGGACGTTCTTTCATGTGGCCTATTTCCGGGTCTGCCAGCTTAACGAGGCGGACGGCAGGCTCTACAAACTGATCGGTCGGGAAGGGACCCAGAAGCAGATTCTTCGTTTCACCCAGATCGCCCGCCAGGGCCATTCGTTTATTTTCTCCAGCATTCGTTTTGTATCCAAGCGGGAGCTCCAGGACCAGTGGAATGCCGTCATGGCGCAGGTACGTGCCGGGCTGCTGCAGGTGACGCGGGGTTATCCGGTAGGGCTGGCGCCCGAGCTGAACCGCTTTTCGGGAACCAGCTACCATGCCGTAAGCCAATGGTCAGCGCCACCGGATATCAGCTGCACGGAAGCCACATATGCCTTTGACCTGATAGCCTCCCGGTTTTTTTCATCCGGGTCTGCCGGCCCCGAAAAGATCGACATCAGGCTGCCATTGCTGAGGCAAGAAAAGTACCAGCCCAATCCCATGCCCGGGCAGGAAGGCGACAACGACCTCCACATTGCCGGGGCAAGGTTGGGTTTCGACACGGATGCGGCCTCTTCCAACGACAACGGCACCCTGCTGCAGTTCACCCTGAAGAGCTGTGCCCTGGAAAAAGACGCCGTCCAAATCCGCGACGGAGGTATGGGCTTTACCATCGGGCATCCGGCCATTCCTCCGGAGGAATCCGCGTTGCCGCGTCATGGTTATGGCCGGCTGCGCTTGCTGTTGCAGCTGACCACGGCCCGGCGGCCGCTGTTCCTCTGGCAATGGTTCCCCGGGCTGGATGCCCGGGACCACATCGGGCTGTTCTATGCCATAGAGGATTTTTCCCTGCCGGTGCAGAAAGTGGCTGCTGCCGGGCAAGACCCGGTGGCTATCGACCGGCTCCTGGCGCCATCCGGCCTGGGGGCGGTGAGCGAAGGCTATGGGGAGCGGTCGGAGGCTCCGCTGGTGATCCCCCTGGAAAGCGGCACCGGGGGCCAGTACCTGCTGACCATGTCCGAGAGCGTGCAGGCGGGGCAGCATTATCGCATTCATATGCAGCTCCAGGAATTCAATCCCCTGGCCAACGTAGACAGCAGCACCAGTGTCAGGGCTGTTGTGCTGGATGCCCATCCCCAGATCACCGGCCTGGTGCAGGCGAGGTTCATGCAGCAGCCCGGATACGATGACGGCGCCTGGGTACTGGCCAGGCGTTCGCCCTTCTCAGAAGAAGGAGGTGGCTGGGAGCTCCTTGATGACCGGTCGTCTGCGGAGGGCTTTCATCTGGTCCTGCCCGCCCAGGCGATAGGGGAAGCTTATGTCAAGGGACGGCACAACCACCCGGTGCCCATACCTGAGGGAGAGCCCGAGGCGGACGAGCCGGTGGATTACCGTTTCGGGGCCCCTGCCCGCCTGAGCCTCTCGTCCGGACGCCTGGAGCGCCGCTATGTGACCCTTCCCTGGAGCCTTCGCCGCATCTGGGGCCAGGCCGGCGACGCTGTTCCCGGCGTGCCTTTCCTGGATGCGCAGGTCGAGCTCCTGTACGGGCTCAACGCGGTGCTGAAGCCTCCCGAGGCCTTTATCGCCGAGCTGGGTGCCAAGCTGGGAGAGTTCCCTGTGCCGCCGGCGGGCAGCATGGTTTGGCAGCCTACTACGGTACAGCAGGCCCATTTTCAGGACAGCTGGACGGGTTATCTGCAGTTTTACCGGGCATGGAAATCCCGCCTTGGCATCCTGGAGCCTTCGCAGGGCGATGCCTTTGGGCAGGCGGGCTTCGACAGCCACATTTCCTTCCGGCCGCGGATCGAGCTCACCGCCTCGGCCGACGGCATCGACGAGCTTTTTGAAGGGCTGCCGACCTATATACAAGAGGCCTATCCCGGCGTTTCCGAAGAGCGCCGGAAAGCGCTCAATGACCAGGTCAATGCCTATATAGCGGCCGTCAAGGCAGGCCGTGATCTTCAGGAGGCCTTTGCCGTCAAGGAGGCTATCCTGACCTTCCTCAAGAACCAGGGAGACACAGAATATTATCCGAAAATAGCCGCCTTTTCACCCTTCACCAGACGGGGGGCAAGCCTTCGGTATCCCATTGCCCCGGGGGCGGATGATGCGCAGGATGCCCTGGATGAGAAGATCCGGGCGGCGCATGACAGCCGGGGCCTGGCCGGCGGCTTTCATTACGGTTTCGAAGCAAGGGCGATATACAGGGAGTTCTGGCGGGAAGCATTTGCGCGGGGTTCCTCCTCCGGCGAACTGGTCGCCCCGGCTTTCTCGTCGGTGGGCGGATGGGGAAAGCAGACCGCGCGTTTCGCTGCCGACAAGACGGTGATCAAGGCGACGGTAGGGATGGGGCGAACGCATGCCTATGCGGTGGAGCGCATTGGCCGCATCGGCGTCTTCTGGAACAAGGCGAAACATGTCATCGAATATGAGCGCACGGTGGCTCCTTCTACGCAGTTCAAAGGTGATCAGCCGCCTCACCTCGGCAGGCCGCTGGTGCGGAAAGTCCGGGAATATGTGGAGATACTGGAGCCGGTCAGGGCCTATCCCGATTTTGCGACCGACCCCCAGGATGCCCCGGGATCGGTGACCGCCTGCACCTTTAAAACCACCATCATCCCCGTGCTGTCGGCATGGGGGCATGATGTCTACGCGCCCGGGGAGCAGGGCCCCGAAATCATCGGCTGGGAGGTTCCCCTCTGGCGCCCGGGCGCCGACCCCGGTATATACCCCAAGCCACAGGTAGTCCTCTCCGTCCTGGCCGCCCCGGACGCGGACGAGGACACCATACCCCAGAACATGAGCGAGCCCCAGCACCTGTGGTTCTATACCGACACCCGGGAGTCAGCCATGGTGAACGGGGTCAGGGTGGACATCACGGCCGATGTGCATGCCTGGCCCTCGGTGCGGGAGGTGGACTACACCCTCTTGCCTGAGCCCGAACAGTATAACATTGAACCGGCTGCCGGGAACAGCCCGGATCTCATCAACCAGCCCTTGCCGGGCGCGCTGGACGTGCTGCCGGGCTTCGAAAGATTTACCTTCCGTGTCGACCGGAATGAAGAGCCTGCCTCGGTAGCGGGACGGCATTACCCCGCTGCGCCCCTGACGGGCAGGATGCGCACCGTGTCTATGATGCGGAGCCTCCCTGATGGCCAAGCCCTGCAATGGTGGACGGCTGCGGATCAGGACCTGGCCAAAGTGAAGACCGCCCTGGAGAAATTGGTCCGCGGCCCTGACTCGTTGCTCGCCCGTGCGGCCAACGGCTTCACCGATATCGAGCAGCAGATCCGCAGCGGCACGTTCCGGGATCTGGGCAAAGGCCGGGTATACAGGGACCGGATCAAGGCCCTGTTTAGTCCATCCTCGCCTGACCCTGCAAATCTCTATCAAGCCATTCGGGACATCGCTGCAACGCCCGTAAAGCCTCCGCAGCTGCAGCAGTTCGGGGCATTATGGGCCTATAGCAAGGATCTGGAGGTGCCGCTGCAGTGGCTGTGGCGCGAGATCCTGGAAAACGCGGACGGTTTTATCAACAAGACCCTCGCCTGGTATGAGACACAGGCGCAGCTCCTGCTGTCGGAGGTCGACCAACAGCTGCAGCAACTGGCCTTATCGGGGCGTCAGTTCAGCGATGAGCTGATCGACTGCCTGCAGGCGGCCGAAAGCCGGATGCTCGACATGCAGGGCAACCTCGAAATCGGCGCGGAAGGGCTGTCCGACACCCTGCTCAAGGCCCTGACCTTCTCCCTCGGCAAGATCTCCGGCCTGGCGGATGATGCTTTTGCCCGGGTTATCGCGCAGGTCGAAGGGCTGGATCCCTCGAAGGATATG
>CBINPH010000028.1:0-15451 GCA_966252445.1 uncultured Chitinophagaceae bacterium
GTCGGCTGCAACTTCACCCCCAGCAACGCCATTAACCAGCTAGAGATGTGGCAGCCGGAGACATTCGACACCGCACGCATAGACCTGGATCTGGGCTGGGCGCAGCAGCTGGGCTTCAACGTGGTGCGGGTGTTCCTGCACAACCTGCTCTGGGAGCAGGACTCCACAGCCTTCCTGCAGCGCATGGACCAGTTCCTGACCATCGCCGACCGCCATGGCATAGGCGCCATGTTCGTGCTCTTCGACGGCTGCTGGAACCCCGACCCCGCCCTCGGCGCCCAGCCCGCCCCGCGGCCCCATGTGCACAATTCCGGCTGGGTGCAGAGCCCCGGCGCTGCGCTGCTGCGGGACACCACCCAGTACGTTCGCCTGCAGCGCTACCTGCAGGGCGTGCTCACCCACTTTGCCGACGATCCCCGCGTCAAGCTCTGGGACCTGTTCAACGAACCCGACAACGACAACGGGGGACGCTTTCCCGATGACCTCTCCACGGCAGACAAATACCACTACGCCTTCATCCTCCTGAAAGACGCTTTCCGCTGGGCCCGCGAAGTGAACCCTTCCCAGCCCCTCACTGTGGCGCCCTGGCACCGCTCGTGGACGGACACGGCCGCCATGGATCCCATGGACCGCTTCATGTTCGACCATTCCGACGTGATCTCCTTTCATGACTATGACTCCCTGGGCCCCACCCGGCAGAAAACGCTGATGCTGCAGCGCTACGGGCGCCCCCTGATCTGCTCCGAATATATGGCCCGGCCCCGCGGCAGCACCGTGGCGGCCATCCTGCCCTTTTTCCACGAGCAGCATACCGGCGCCATCAACTGGGGCTTCGTCGATGGCAAGACCCAGACCATCTATCCCTGGGACAGCTGGCGCCAGGCCTACACGGCCCCGCCGTCCCGCTGGTTCCATGATCTTTTCCACCGCGACGGGCGGCCTTACGACAGCACGGAGACCCGGCTGATCCGCCGCCTCACGGGAGCAGCCGGACAACCCTGACCCAAACGATACAGCACATGCGACTATATCTCACCGGCGGCTTTCTGGGCAGCGGCAAGACCACGGCCATACGACAGGCCTGCGCCCTGCTGGGCGCCCGGGGCCTGCGTCCCGCCGCCGTCACCAACGACCAGGGCGCGCAGCTGGTGGACACGGCCCTGTTGCAGGGAGAAGGCATCGCAGCCCGCGAGGTCACCGACGGCTGTTTCTGCTGCCATTACCCGCGCCTGGAAGAGGCGCTGCAGTCCCTGCAAGGCAGCGAGCGGCCCGATGCGGTCTTCGCCGAATCCGTGGGCTCCTGCACCGACATTGTCGCCACCGTGGTGAAGCCCCTGCGCCGGGACCACCCGGAGCTGCCCGTGGTCCTGTCGGTGTTTGCCGATGCCCTCAGGCTGCTGTCCATGGCCCGCGGGCAGGCCCTCTTCGCCGACCCCGACATACGCTACCTCTTCGACAAGCAGCTCGAAGAAGGCGACCTGCTGGTCATCAGCAAATGGGACCTGCTGGACGAGGGGGAAAAGGCGGAAGTCAGGGCTTTCGCCGAGAAACGTTTCGGCGGCCGCCCCCTGCTCTTCCTCCATATGCTGGACCAGGCCGATGTCGCCCGCTGGCTGGAAAAACTGGAGGGCCATGTCGCCGGCGAGCGCGCCTCCCTGGACATCGACTACCAGCAGTATGGCAACGGGGAAGCCAAGCTCGCCTGGCTGGACCGGGAGCTGGAGATCCGCGATGCGCAGGGCGCCGAGCAGACCGCCACCGCGCTCATCAACGCCATTTACGGGCAGCTGCAGCACCGGCGCCTGCCCATAGGGCACCTCAAATTCCTGCTGCGCAGCCCCGGCTGGCAGCGCAAGGTGAGCTTCACCTCGCTGGTGGAGCCGCCGCTCCGGCAGACCAGCCGCCCCGCGGCCCCGCCGGAGCTCACCCTGCTGATCAATGCCCGGGTGCAGGCGGAGCCCGCCACGCTGGAGGCGCTGGTGACCGAAGCCGCCGCCGCCATGGTGCAGCAGCGGGGCTGCGCCATCCGGACCCTGTCGAACGCCGCCTTCCAGCCCGGCTTTCCGCGGCCCACCCACCGCATAACCGACTAAAAACGCCATATACGAACACCATGATGCATGCCCCCATACACAAAAACCGATACCCGATGACCAAAAAAGTACTCACGATCGCCCTCACCGCCCTGCTGGCCGCCGCCGGCGCCCGGGCGCAACAGTTCCGCCCGCCGGCCTACCCGCTGGTCACCGTGGACCCCTACTTCAGCATCTGGTCCTTCCAGGATACGCTGGCCGGCGGACCTACGCGCCACTGGACCGGCAAGGTGAATGCCCTGCAAGGCATCGTCCGCGTCGACGGCAAGCCTTACTATATCCTGGGGGCGCCCATCCCCGAACAGAAGACCGTGCTGCCCCTGACGGGCCACAGCGGCGAATGGCGCTATACCACCGAGCGCCCCGCCGAAGGCTGGTACCGCCCGTCGTTCGCCGACGGGAGCTGGAAGACAGCCCGCGGCGCCTTCTCCGACGACGGCCGCGCGCCCAACCGCTGGAACAGCACCGATCTCTGGACGCGGCGCAGGTTCACGCTGACGACTACACGATTTGACGACCTGAACCTTTTTCTGTCCCATGACGACAACGTAGAGGTATACCTCAACGGCGTACTGGCGTACAAAGCCGAGGGCTGGAACAACGCCCCCGCCGTCCTGCCCATCCTGCCGGCGGCACGCGCGGCCCTGAAAACGGGAGACAACGTCCTGGCCATCCATGTGGCCAACACCGCCGGGGGGGCATACCTGGACGCCGGCCTGGTGGACCGTCTTCAGCCGGGCGCCCGCGTGCCTGCGGCCGTGCAGACCGCCTTCCGCATCACGGCCACCCGCACAGAATACGATTATCTGGTCGGCGGCGTCGCCCTGACCCTGTCCTTTACGGCGCCCCTGCTGCCGGACGACCTGGACCTGTTCTCGCGCCCCGCCAATTATGTGGGCTTCCGCCTGCATTCTGCGGACAAGGACGCCCACCAGGTGCAGCTGTATTTCAGCGCGGCCGGCAACATCGCCGTCAACACCCCTGACCAGGTGGTGGGCTGGGCGCGCAGCCAGGCGGAAGGCCTGCAGGTCATGCGGGTGGGCACCACCACCCAGCAGGTGCTGGGCCGCAAGGGCGACAACGTGCGCATCGACTGGGGTTACCTCTACCTCGCCGCCCCCGCCGGCGCCGGGAGCACCTCCCGCATCACCGCCTCCTCGGCCTCGGTGGAGCAGTTCGCCCGCAGCGGCACCCTCAGCGGCGCCGATGACAGCGCCCCCCGGGCTGCCGGCGAGTCGCCGGTGACCCTGGCGCTGGCATGGGACCTCGGCGCCGTGGGCGCCACCCCGGCGGAGCGCCACCTGATCCTCGCCTACGACGACATCGAGTCCATCGAATATTTCCACCAGCCCCTGAAAGCCTGGTGGAAGCGCTCCGGCATGACCACCCCGCAGATGCTGGCCCGCGCAGCGCAGGACTACAGCGCCGTGCTGGAGCGCTGCCGCCGCTTTGACCAGCGGCTCTGGGACGGGGCCGTGCAGGCCGGCGGCGACAACTACGCCCGCATGTGCGCCCTGGTGTACCGCCAGGCCATGGCGGCCCACAAGCTGGTCGCCGGCCCCGAAGGCCAGCCCCTGTTCTTCAACAAAGAGAACTTTTCGAACGGCTCCATAGGCACCGTCGACGTCACCTACCCTTCGGCGCCGCTGTTGCTGCTCTACAACCCCGTGCTGCTGGAAGGCCTCATGGAGCCCATCCTGTATTATTCGGAGAGCGGGCACTGGAAGAAGCCCATCGCCGCCCATGACGTGGGCACCTACCCCATCGCCAACGGCCAGACCTACGGCGAGGACATGCCCGTGGAGGAATGCGGCAACATGCTCATCCTGGCGGCCGCCGTGGCGCGCGCCGAAGGCCGCGCCGACTTTGCCCGGAAGCACTGGAAAGTGCTCAGCGACTGGGCCCACTACCTCAAAGGCGCCGGCCTGGACCCCGCCAACCAGCTCTGCACGGATGACTTCGCCGGACACCTGGCCCACAACGCCAACCTCTCCGTCAAGGCCATCATGGGGCTGGCCTGCTACGGGCGCCTGGCCGAACAGCTGGGCAAGAAGGACACCGCCGCGGCCTATCTTCGGCTGGCGCGCAACTATGCGCAGCAATGGATGCGCATGGCCGACGACGGGGACCACTACCGGCTGACCTTCGACCGCCCGGGCACCTGGAGCCAGAAATACAACCTCATCTGGAACAAGGTGCTGGGCCTGGACGTCTTTCCCGACGCGGTCGCCGACAAGGAGATCCGCTATTACCTGGGCCGGCAGCAGGCCTATGGCCTGCCCCTGGACAGCCGCAAGACCTACACCAAGAGCGACTGGATCATGTGGACGGCCACCCTGGCGGGGAACCGGAACGATTTCCTCGCCCTGACGGACCCCATCTACCGGTACATCTGCGAGACCCCCTCGCGGGTGCCCGTCAGCGACTGGCATGAGACCACCGACGGACGGCAGGTAGGCTTCCAGGCCCGCAGCGTCGTGGGCGGTTATTTCATGAAAATGCTGGACCGCCACTGGAATCCCTGACGAGACAAACGAGCCCGCCTATGCGTATCCCGAAGATCCTGCTGACCCTGGCCCTGCTGGCCCTTACGACGGCCGCTGCCCGCAGCCAGCCCGGTACCTACACGAACCCCCTGCCGGTGGCGCTGGGCGACCCTTTTGTGCTGCATGCCTCCGACGGGCGCTACTATCTCTACGGCACCGGCGGCGGCGCCCGCGACGGCTTTGTGGCCTATTCCTCCACGGACCTGGTGCACTGGAACCCCGAGGGGCAGGTATACCGCGGCAACACCGACTCTTCCTGGAGCATAGGCGCCTTCTGGGCTCCCGAGGTCTTCGAACGGAACGGCCGCTATTACCTGTTCTTCAGCGCCCAGTGGCGGGAGAACCCCCGGGGTGACGAAGAAAACTTCCGCATCGGCGTGGCGGTGTCCGACAGCCCCGCGGGGCCCTTCCGCGACCTGTCCGACGGGCCCGTCTTCGATCCCGGCTACCCCATCATCGACGCCGACGTGCTTTTCGACAAGGACGGCCGCATCTACCTGTATTATTCCCGCTGCTGTTACAAACATCCCGTGGCCAGCGAGGTCGCCGACTGGGCCAGGAAAAAAGGCTGGTACGACCAGATCGAGGAGAGCTGGGTCTACGGGGTGGAGATGAAACCCGATTTCAGCGGCGTCATCGGCGAGCCCACGCTGCTGCTGCGGCCGCCCCTGCGCATGGACGATCCCCAGGCGGCCTGGGAAAGCCGCTCGGTCACCGCCCACGAGGTGAACCGCCGCTGGACCGAGGGCTCCTGCATCTTCCGCCACGGAGACCGTTATTACCTGATGTACTCCGCCAACTTTTTCGGGGGTGCCCATTACGCCGTGGGCTATGCCACGGGCCGCAGTCCGCTGGGGCCATTCACCAAAGCGGCGGGCAACCCGGTGCTGGAGCGGAACACCGGGAGCGGCGGTACCGTCAGCGGCACCGGCCACAACAGCATGGTGCTGTCCCCCGACGGCCGGGAGATGCTCTGCGTGTACCATGCCCGCACCACCGCCACCGGCAACGAGCGCATGGTATTCATTGACCGGATGAGGATACTGGATGATGGCCGCCTCGTCGTGGACGGCCCCAACACCCGGCCACAGCCCCTACCCTCCGGGCTGGGCCGCTGAGACAAGGTTCGCTGTTCAACCCTTTATTGATAACTGCTACAACATTTGATGATGAGACAACACGCCTTGGCCCTGTGCCTGATGATCCTCACCCTGCCAGCCTTCGCCCAGCAGGGCTGGAAACCCGCCGGGGACCGGATCATGACCCCTTTCGCCGCCGATCTGCGGCCGGAAAAGCCGCTGCCGGAATACCCGAGGCCCCAGCTGAAACGCGAAGCCTGGGAGAACCTCAACGGCCTCTGGGACTACGCCATCAGCTACCGCATGCAGGAAGCGCCTCCCCGGCACTACGACGGCCAGATCCTGGTGCCCTTCGCCATCGAGAGCGCCCTCAGCGGGGTAGGCAAGACCGTGGGTGCGGAGCGCCTGCTCTGGTATCACCGCCGCTGGACCGTGCCCGCGGCCTGGAAAGGACGCCGCGTGCTCTTGCATTTCGGCGGGGTGGACTGGGAGACCACGCTCTATGTCAACGGCCACCGCGCCGCCATGCACCAGGGAGGCTTTGATGCGTTCACCGTGGACATCACCGACTACCTGGTCGACGGTGCGCAGGAGCTGGTGCTCAGCGTATGGGATCCCACCGATGAAGGCACCCAGCCCCGGGGCAAGCAGGTCGCCCGTCCCAGCGGCATATGGTACACCTCCGTCACCGGCATATGGCAGACCGTATGGGCCGAGCCGGTGGCCCCCACCCATATCGAATCCACCCGCTATGTCGCCGACATAGACCAGCAGCAGCTCGACGTCAGCATGCAGGTCAGCCAGCCTGCCGCCGGCGACCGCGTCAGGGTCACCCTGCAGCAGGAGGGCAAGACCGTCGCGACCGCGACAGGACAGCCGGGCAGCAACCTGCGGCTGAAGCTCAAGAACATGCGTCTCTGGTCTCCCGCCGACCCCTTCCTGTATGACCTGAAGTTGGAAGTGCTGCGGGGCAGCCGCGTGATCGATGAAGCGACCAGCTATGCCGGTATGCGCAAGATCTCCCTGGTGCGGGACGCCGCGGGCCACCCCCGCATTTTCCTGAACAACCACTTCCTGTTCCAGCTGGGCTTCCTCGACCAGGGCTGGTGGCCCGACGGCCTGTACACCGCACCCACGGACGAGGCCCTGCAATACGACCTGAAAAAAACGCTGGCCTTCGGCTATAACCTGCTGCGCAAGCATACCAAGGTGGAGCCCGCCCGCTGGTATTACCACTGCGACCGCATGGGCATACTGGTATGGCAGGACATGCCTACCGGCGACATGCGGGGACACCCCCGCAGCGATGACGGCCAGATCCAGCGCCGGGCCCAGTCCTCCTACCAGTTCAGCAAGGAGCTGAAGGCGATGATCGATCAGCATTTCAATCACCCGAGCATCGTGCAGTGGGTGCCTTTCAACGAAGGCTGGGGACAGTTCAACACCATCGAGATCTGCAACTGGATAGAAAAATACGACCCCACGCGCCTGGTCGACGGTCCCAGCGGCTGGACGGACTTCCCCGGCGCCGGCCATGTGCAGGATATGCACAAGTACCCCGGCCCGGGCATCCCCGAGCCCAAGGGGGACAACAGGGCGCTGGTCCTGGGCGAATACGGCGGGCTGGGGCTGCCCCTCGACGGCCATACCTGGCAGCAGAAAGCCAACTGGGGCTATGTCTCCTACAAGTCGCCCGGAGAGCTGCAGGCCGCCTACATCAAGCTCGTGGAGCAGCTGCCTGAGCTGATCCGCCAGGGCCTGTCCGCCGCCGTGTATACCCAGGTGACCGACGTCGAAATCGAGGTGAACGGCTTCATGACCTACGACCGGAAGGTGGACAAGCTCATGAGCCCCGAGACGGTGGAGAAGAACAAGGCCGTATACAAGGTCACCGTCCCGGAATAAAGCCTGCCGCATCGGGGCGGGGACATTCCCCCCGGGCAGCGTCGATATTTTCTCTTACTTTGGGGCCTGAAAACGCCCCATGATAAAGAAGATGCTATCGGGCGCCCTATTGGGCTGGCTGCTGCTCGCGGCCTCCTGCGAAGACTATAAGGAGTGCAACTCGCCGGTGGAGACGGCGCTGGGCATGGGCTTTTACCGCCTCGACCCTGTCCGGGATACCAAAGCCGACAGTACGCTGCCGGCCCTCACCTGCTTCGGCCTGGGACGGGCCGACAGCCTGCTGGCCGATGAGCTGGCGGCCAACCGGGTGTTTGTGCCCCTGAAGGCCACGGAGGGCAGCACGGCTTTCTACCTGCAGCCGGACTCCACGATGCAGGACGGCGACACCGTCACCCTGCTCTACCGCCATGAGCTGCATTTTATCTCGGCGGGTTGCGGCTTCACCACCTACTATACGCTGGACAGCGCTTACAGCACGCGGCATTATATCGATTCCGTCAGCCTGGTACGCCGAAACATCAACACCACGAATGCGATCAACGTCGAGCTATATTATTAGGCACGCCGCCCGTGCTGCCGGGGTGCTGGTCCTGCTGCTGCTGTGGCTGCCGTCGCGGGCGCAGTTCCCTTCCGACGTCAAGTACGGGCTGCGCCTGGGCGCCGACCTCAGCCGCATTCCATTGCATTTCCTCAACCCCTACCGCACCGACGTGGCCTTCCAGGGGGACCTTCGCATAGACTCCAACCTGTACGCCGCCGCCGAAGCCGGCTGGAACAAGACGGAGCTGGACAACAAGGATGTCTTCAGCTACGACGCCAACGGCGTCTACCTCAAGGCCGGCGTCGACTACAACATCCTGAAACGCAAGCAGCCCTGGGAGAACAACATCATTTATGTGGGTTTCCGTTATGGCATAGCCCGCATGCGGCGCACCGTGCCCGGCTATGTCATCAGCGATCCCTATTGGGGAAACACGGAAGGACATTTCGACACCAAGACGCTGCTGCCGCAATGGGCCGAGGTGGTGCTGGGCCTGAAGGCCGAGGTGGCCAACAACCTCTTCCTGGGCTGGAGCCTGCACACGCGCGTGCTCACTACACCGCACATCGACAAGCTGGTGCGCCCATACCTGATCCCTGGCTTTGGCAAAGCCACCAAGAACGCCGTCTTTGACGTCAGCTATACCATCAGCTACCGCATCCCGCTGTGGTCACCGCGACCCCGGATACCCCAGGAAAAAAAGCCCGCCGAAGCCGCACCCGCTCCCGCGAATCCTGACGGCGCGCCACCGCCCGCGCAGGATTCCACGCCAGCGCCCCCCGATGCATCGGGGAGCCACGGCGCCCCGTAAGGAAGCATCAGAGCGATTGCCCCGGCCATTTTTCCCAGGCAGGTCAGCTGTATAGCGCAGGCTTTCCTGGCCAGCCGCTCCGGCGTTAAGGCAGATCGGCGAGATCTGCCCGGGGCATCCCATCACCTTATCGCTTACCGCAAATTGCCGGGAATGCGAATCCAGTCATCATAACGAACAGATCCCAGCCTCGCGCCATCACCCGGCACCAGGGACCGGTCGTCAATCACGGTACCAAAATAACGCGCCTGAGGATCCCCGATCAATGCATGGGTGTCCTGCTTGGCATCCAGGTACTTTTGGGCGAACCTGTCCATGCCAATCTTTTCAGGGCCGCCCACTTCCACAATACCATTAATGGGATCATCAACAATGACCTGCACCAGGGCATCGGCGACGTCATCGGATGCAATGGGCTGAAATAATGCCGTGGACAACCGAATAGTGTCTCCAACCATTCCCGCTTTTACAATCGCTCCGGCGAATTCAAAAAACTGGGTGGAATGCAGGATGCTATAGGGTATGCCCGATTCCTTGATCAGCCGCTCCTGCTCCACCTTCGCCCGGAGATAACCGCTATCCGGCAGGCGATCCACGCCCACGATAGACAGTGCAATATGATGCTTCACCTTGGCTTGCTTCTCCGCCTCAAGCAGATGGTGCCCGGAAGTCTTAAAGAACTCCATGACCGCATCATCTTCAAACGACGGGGAGTTGGCCACATCCACCACTTTGTCTGCGCCTTCCAGGACCGCTGAAAGTCCTTCCCCCGTAATCGTATTGACGCCCGTGGCCGGGGAGGCCGCAATCACGTCGCAACCTCTTGCTTTTAACGCACGCACGACCTTCGACCCGATAAGGCCGCTGCCGCCGATAACTACAATTTTCATGGCTCTTTTTTTTGGTGATTATTCAATTTATAAATCGGTGCATATACTTCTTGTCCATCGCGTCGTTGTGTAACTGACCGGCTTTAAATCGATACCAGCGTGGGATGCATGCTGCGCACGAACGGGTGGAAAGTGCACATCCCTTACAGCCTCCTCAACGAGCTGACACCCGTCATCTTCGTTTACGATGGAAAGAAGCATAGTCTTGTATTACGCCGCCGGCATAGCCATGCGCACCTCCACAATGGCGCCATATTGTATAATGGGGCACTGCCTGGCAATGTCTACGGCTTCCGCATAATCCTCCGCCTTGATCAGCAGCAGGCCACCGATGGATTCTTTCCTTTCGGCATAGGGCCCCTTGTGGACGATCGAAGACTTCGTCACTACGCGCCCGTCCACATACCATTGCTTGGGAGGCACGGCCAGCTTACCACCGGCCGCCAGTCCGGCTATCCATTCGCGGTAGGGCCGGATAGCCGCCTTCATTTGCTCCGGCGCGGGAATGGGGTTTTGGCTCGTCAGATCCCTGTGGATCACTAATAAAAAATCGGTCATTTTAGTGGATTTTATGGTGAAGAAAAAAACTTACCTCATCCTTGTTCCTCGATGTCGGAGGCAGGGTGCTCTTCCCTGCTCAGATGATCATCGAGGTATTCACAACCTTCGCAGGTATTTACCTCGTTCTGAGGAATAATCAGGTCACCCATATTGATCGGGGGATCGCCGCCATCCTTATCGCCGGGTCTGGCCATTTTAGTTTTCCGCATTTTCATGGGTTCGTTTTTTACACGCGTTCACATAAAGCATGGTAACATCCATAGCTGCATCAGCCTGGGAAAGTTGACGATCAACGTTCTTCCCTGCGCAGCCAGTCAATGAATCGAATCTTCCCTGTCCGGGCGCCCGCTCCCGGAAGAAGGGACCGATCATCAATTTCGGCACCCTGGAAAAGGGCCTTGTTGTCTACGATAACCTTTCGCGGATCACTGGTCTCTCTCAGGAAGGCCCTGATCATTTCATCCAGTCGCATGCGCTCCGGACCGCCGACCTGGACGGTAATGTTCATCGGAGTGCCCACGGTGATCTCTGTAATCACGGCGGCAACATCGTCGGAAGCCACCGGCTGGATCTTGGCATTTGAAATATGTATTTCATGACCTCTTGTCGCCCTTTGGGCAATACCCCGGACGGTTTCAAACAGTTGCGTCGCCTGCAGGATGGTATACGGTATTTCCGATCGCTTTACAAGATTCTCCTGGACCATTTTTGCCCTGAAATATCCACTGCCCTCCACACGTCCGGCCCCCACAGCGGACAGCGTAATATGGTGTTTCACCCCCGCGATGGTTTCCGCGGCTAAGAGGTTGTGGCTTGACGTTTGAAAGAAATTCATCACCTCCTGATCGCCCATGGAAGGCGCGTTGGCCACATCAATAACGACTTCCGTGTCTTTCAGTATATTCGACAGCTCCTGGGCGCACACCCCATTCAACCCGGATATCTGCGATGCGGCTATCACCTGATGACCCAGGCTGCGAAGCTCTTTAACGAGCTTTGATCCCATAAAACCGCTGCCCCCAATCACGACAATTTTCATAAGCGCATTGTATCTTTAGAACGTCCTTAATCCCGGAAAAACCCGGTAACATCAGTCAGTATACTTCTCGTGTATATCTTTACTTGTCTTCGGGCGTCCCCTGAAAAGGAATATTGATCCGATTCCAGGTATTGATCGCTGCCACAATCAATGTCAGGTCAATCAACTCCTCTTCGGAAAATTGCCGGGCCACGCTATCGTAGACGCTGTCCGGGACATCACAGCGGGTTACCGCTTCCGCCCACAGCAGCGCCGCCCTTTCTTTTACGGTATATCCGGCGATATGCCTCCACGTACTGAGCCCATACAGGCGCTTTTCCGTTTCTCCATGGGCCCTGGCCTCCCGGTAATGCATGTCCAGGCAAAAAGCGCAGCCATTTATCTGCGAGACGCGTACATTGACCAGGTCCCGCAGCCCTTGCGCTACAGGAGAATCTTTCAGATACATTCCAATACCGTACAGCGGTTTCAACGCCTGCTGTCCTTTTTGTTGTATATTCAATCGCTGCGACATTTTTACATGGTTTTATGCGGTTAAGAATTTACAGATATAGATACTCAGTTCGTGGATGGCTTCGGCCATTCCGCCGCCCTTTCCGCATGGAGGTCTTTCGGTCTTCTATGCGGACCTTCCTGATGGGAAGCGGCTCTTCCGTCCGATTTAAAGATCATGCGCAATACCTGGTCATGGGTCAAATAGGCGACTAACCAGCTGTACAGCGTTCTTATTTTATTGTTATAATTCACTAGGGAGATGAGGTGTATGAAAAGCCATGCGAACAAACCCCATAATCCACCGATATGTACCCGGTGCTTAAAAAGATCTGCCACAGCCCATTTCCGGCCAATGATCGCCATCTCCCCCCGGTCAAAATATGTAAAGGGCTTCATCGGCTTTCCTTTGGCGGACCGGAGTAGATTTTTAGCTAACCTCTTTCCTTGTTGGATGGCCGGTTGTGCCAATTGAGGATGCCCGTGCGGATAAACATCATCGGTATACTGGATACTCATATCCCCTATCGCATAGATGTGCTCGTATCCCTTTACCCTGTTGAACTGATCCGTAATCATTCTCCCCCCTCGTCCAATGCTGGCCTGCGCTATACCACCAAATGGCTGCACAATGACGCCTGCAGTCCAGATAAGGGTCTTTGCCCGGATCACATGCCCGTCAGACAACAGAATTTGATCGGCCGTGTACCTGGTCACCCTTGTATTTAATTGGATCACCACACCAAGTTTCTTCAAAGTTTTATAGGCTTCTTCATGGGTCTTCACACTCATGGGCGGCAATAAACACGGCTCTCCCTCGATCAGGTAAATGGTCATCGGACAATCGTTTAATTCCGGATAGTCCATAGGCAGGATAACGTGCTTAAATTCCGCCATCATACCGGCCAGTTCCACTCCGGTAGGCCCCCCTCCGGCAATCACGATGGTCAGGAGCTTTTGCCGCTCTACGGGGTCCTTTTCCACGGAAGCTTTTTCCAAGGTCTGGATCAATGCATTGCGCATATACAGCGCATCGGCCACGTCTTTAAGGGGTACGGCCCGCGTACTCAGGTCATCATGTCCAAAGAAATTCGTCTGGGAACCAGCCGCAAAGACCAGAATGTCATAATAAAGCTTTTCTCCGTCCTGCAGATACAGGTAATTCTCTTCCGTATTCACGTCCAATACTTCAGCCATCCGAAAGGCGATATTCTTCTTTTCGAAAAGCTTTCTGTAGGGGTAGCTTATGGCAGCGGGCTCCAGGAAACTGGTAGCCACCTGGTAGAGTAGTGGAGTGAAATAATTATAATTATTCTTATCCACCAGGGTGACATCATAGTAGTGGGTACCCGATAGCCGGCTCAAAAAATTGAATCCCGCAAATCCGCCGCCAACCACGACCAGGCGCCTGCTTTTACTTGTACGATGCATGTCTTTCATTTTAAAAAGAAACGTTACTTCCAGAATTTCCGGAGTTTCCGCACCAGGAGATGTGGCTTTTTGGGGCAACTATTTTGCCACAGAAGGCCCTTCATCGCATGGGTTACAGACTCAATGGCATAGACCACGGTTTGGCTGCTGTCAGTACCATCATCCTCAAAGCTGTAGACTTCCAACACGTCAAATTCATCCCCGCCAAAAAACTGTTTCCTTTGTGTACAGAACAACTGGTCGTCAAGCAGCACGAATTCTGATATGAAGCCGCGTTGATGGAGGTCCTCTATAGCCCTGGCAAGGCTGGAGAAATAATGATTGTCAGACATGGAATGATGGAGATTTATATCCGTTCACATGGTGGTCTGCTTCCTGGCGGTGACGGGGCCCTGTTAAGCCGGCAGATCACCCCCTATAATGCCTGGGCAGCCTGGATAATGAAAGCCGCCACTTTATCCGGTTGGGACACCATAGGCACGTGGCTTGACCCAAGCTCCAGGGTAGTGGCCTTCATCCTTTTCGCTTCGGCTCTTTCCAAGTCCGGATTAATCATATGATCCTCGGATCCGACAATAAACCAGGTGGGCCTGGTTCTCCAGGCGGCCCGGGAAACCCTGTCTGTAGTGCACTGCGCTCCCCATTCCCCCTGCGTAGCAAACACTACCTGCCTGTCGGAAGCCGGAAGGTCCTGGGCAAAATCATCCTGAATCCCCTGTAGGGAAAGTGACAAAAAGCCTGCTTTGCTCACCTGCACCGCGGAATTTCCGTGCGCAGGCGGAAAGGTCTTCGCCACATCCGTCAACGATTGCCCCTGATCGGGGGCAAAAGCACATACATACAACAGCCCGGCGACTTGAGGATTATTGCCGGCTTCTGTGATCACGACACCGGCCCAGGAATGACCAATCAGCAAAACAGGTCCGTCCATGGACGCTATGGCCCTGCGTGTTACCGCCACGTCGTCGGCCAGTGAACTAAGCGGATTTTGAACCGCAATTACATGATACCCTTTGCTTTGCAATAAAGGGATCACTTTGGCCCAGCTGGAGCCATCGGCAAAGGCGCCATGGACCAGCACGATGTTTTTGACGCCCCGGGACACCGGCTGGGCTGTTGTACTCCCGCAAGCGCCAGCCAAGGCGGCCCAAGCGAGCAAAACGCATTGGGTGATGGTGTTAAACGTTTTCATGGTTATTAATTTTATGGGTGAAAGAATATGATACGCTTTATCGCCGCTTGTCATGCTACGCCAAATAGTGCTTCAATTCCGCAGCCGCATGCCGAAACAGGGCCCGAACTGCAGGCAGCTGAGCCAGGCCATTCAGCAACCCAAAGTCATGGATCATTCCATTATATCGTATACAGGTAACGGGTACGCCGGCCTCATCGAGCTTTCTGCCAAAGGCCTCTCCCTCATCCCGGAGGATATCATTTTCAGCCACCTGGATCAGTGCCGGCGGCAAGCCCCGTAATTGCTCCACGTCCGCTTGCAAGGGCGACGCAAAAATGTCCTTCCTCTGGCTCGGATCCGGAATGTACATGTCGTACATCCACTTCATCAGGGACGTCGTCAGAAAGCGGTCCTTACCGAATGCCCGGTACGACGGGGTAGTAAAATCAGCATCGACAATGGGCCATAACATCGCCTGAAATTTGATGTCCGGCCCGCCAAGCTGTTTGGCTTTCAAAGCAGTCACCGCCGTCATGTTGCCGCCTACGCTATTGCCTACGACCGCCAACCGCTTACCATCGACCCTAATGTCCTGGCCATGTTCCGCCACCCATCGGGTAGCCGCATAAATCTCATGAATGGCCCGGGGGTATGCGGCGTCAGGGGTGGGTGTATAGTTTACGAATACCGCAACCGCCCCGGACAAAACGACCAGGTCCCTGACCATTCGCTGATGTGTGGGGAAATCTCCAAGCACCCAGCCACCCCCGTGAATGAACATAAAAACCGGAAGCACATCCTGTACGCCTGCCGGCCGAACAATGTGCAGTTTCACGGTGTACCCGCCGGCCCGAATGGTCCGCTCGGCAACCTCGATACCGGATAGATC